>NZ_JNIR01000001.1:1566562-1869375 GCF_000702605.1 Exiguobacterium acetylicum DSM 20416
CCCGCTTCCGACATCCCCTTGCAACAACCGATTCATTCGTTCGCCGAGACCGATATCGTCAAGGATTTCTTTTGTCACACGTTGCTGGGCACCTGTCAGCGGAAACGGCAGGCTCTTGATGAAATTAGCGATATCCATTTCATGAAGGGGAAGAGCGACCCCTTGACCTTTCCGTCGCCCAAGACGTAACGCCTGTAATTTCAGTTGGAAATAGAGGCACTCCTCGTAGACATAACTCCGACGAGCAGCCGTTAACTCTTGTCGATTCGTCGGGAAATGAAGTGCCTTTAGCATCGTCATCCGATCTTGTAACCGGTATGTCTTCCGGATGCTATCCGGTATCCGTTCAGCCAATGCCTCAGTCTCCTTGAACGCCAAGTCGACGACGCGCCGAAACGTCTTCATCCGCATGTCGCCACGTAACGAATAGACCGGTGTCAATTCACCTTCGATTGCTCCAAATTGTAATTCCGTCGCAGAGATTGTCATCCGATGTAAGTCCCATTTGCCACTGACCGTCACTTCTGCCCCGAGCTGCAGTTGGTCTTTGTAGAATGCCCGGTTGAACATCGTTACGGTCACACTATACCGTTCTTCAACGAGCAGACGGAACGTTAAACGATTCTTTCCTTTGCCATAATAGCGCACAAGTGGTTCAGACTGGACTTGACCCGTGAACTTGACTTTATCCTCATGGATTGCTTCCGTTAGACTTCCCGTCACGAAGTCATCATAACGAAACGGGACGTGCTCGAGCACGTCCGCAACGGTGAGAATATTCATCTCTTCTAGTTTTTTCGCCAAATCCCGTCCGACACCTTTTAATGTGTTGACGTCACGTGATGGATTCATTCGATAACTCTCCGAAGATTTTCGCTTCGAGCCAGCGACCCGTCGGCGTATTCGCGAGTCCGCCTTTTGCTGTCTCGCGAAGCGCAGATGGCATCATCTGACCAATCTCATGCATGGCTGAGATGACTTCATCACACGGAATCCGTGACGTGATTCCAGCGAGTGCCATATCGGCAGCGACAACGGCATTCGCTCCACCCATTGCATTTCGTTTGACGCACGGTACTTCGACGAGTCCTGCAACAGGATCACAGACGAGTCCGAGCATGTTCTTCAGCGCGATCGCAAAAGCATGCGCTGACTGATCCGGCGTCCCACCTGCCATCTCAACGATCGCAGCTGCTGCCATCGCTGTTGCTGAACCAACTTCTGCCTGACAGCCACCAGCTGCTCCGGAAATCGACGCATTATTCGCGACGACGAAGCCGAACGCACCGGATGTGAACAAGAAGCGTAACATCTGCTCACGCGTTGGGTTTAAGCGATCTTTGACCGCAAATAACGTACCTGGCACGACGCCGGCACTCCCTGCCGTTGGTGTCGCACAAATTTTTCCCATCGCAGCATTGACTTCATTCGTTCCGATTGCCTTACTAACGGCGTCCAGTAATAAATCACCGGATAATCCTTTACCTGAAGCACGGTACCGTTGAAGCAAGACAGCATCCCCACCGGTTAGTCCTGTCACCGACTGGACACCATCACCATCAAGTGAACGAGCGACTGCTTCTTCCATGACTTGTAGGTTTCGCTCCATCATCGCGTAAACTTCATCCCGCTCTAAGTGACGAACCGTCATCTCTTGCTCGATCATGACTTCCGAAATCGGAATGTTTCGTTCCGTCGCGATGGCGACGAGTTCTTTTACGGATTTAAACATGTTTTCACTCTCCCATCATGACGGCACGCTCGACTTGAGGTAACCGATCGATTTCTTCCAACACTTCTGCCGTTATCCGGTCATCAATCTCAATTGCCATGAGTGCTTGTTTTCCTTTTTCATGCCGTGACACTTCCATATGCCCAATGTTGATTTCGTAATCAGCCAAAATGCTCGTCACGGCTGCAATCGCACCAAAGCGGTCATGGTGTAAGACGACGAGTGCCGGTCCCCCACCGGACAAGCGAAGCGGTACACCATTTAGTTCCGTGATCTCAATCGTTCCCCCACCGATTGAAATACCAACCAATTCAAACTCTTCTAATCCATTCGACAAGTGGACACGTGCCGTATTCGGATGATCCGTCAACGCCTCACTCGTCTCGAAATGAATCTCAAACCCTTTCGACTTCGCGATATCGATCGATTGTGGAATCCGGTCGTCGAACGTGTCGTATCCGAGAACCCCGCCAATGATCGCCACATCCGTTCCATGTCCGCGATACGTATCAGCAAATGACCCATAAAACGTGATGTGGATGACAGTAGGTGTTTCCCCGAATAATTTACCCGCCATCAATCCAATCCGTGCAGCTCCCGCTGTATGCGAGCTTGATGGACCAACCATGACTGGTCCGATGATGTCAAAGACGCTACGATATTTCATCTCTTTTCCCCTCTCTATGAAACAAACGAAATCCCACCTCTATTATCGCAGATGGTGGGATTCGTGAAAAGGCTAGTCGCCCTTTTCAGTATGATGGTTTTATTCGACGCTTAAAATGTACGAATAAAGTGGTTGTTTACCGTCGTGGACTTCCACTTCAGCATCCGGATTAACCGATTCGATGTACGCGACGAGTGCGTCAACTTCTTCTGTTGAGACGCCTTCACCGTAAAGAACCGTGATGATCTCATCATCTTCCGTGACGAGTGTATCGACGAGTTTCTTGACAGCACCAAGACTTGATCCGTCTGTAGCGACGATTTGTTTTTCAGCAATCGCCATATGGTCGTCCTTCTTGATTTCAACACCATCGATGTTCGTATCACGTACAGCATATGTGACTTGACCCGACTTAACAGCTGCAATCGCATCCGCCATATGCGCTTCGTTCTCTTCGACAGTCGCTTCCGGATTATAAACGATTGTTGCTGCTAAACCTTGTGGGACTGTTTTTGATTTCACGACCGTCACACCACAATTCGCGACAGATGCTGCTTGTTCAGCCGCCATGATGATGTTCGAGTTGTTCGGGTAGACATAAACGTGTTCCGCGTGTGCATCCTCGATCGCCTTAACGATATCTTCCGTTGATGGGTTCATCGTTTGTCCGCCTTCGATGACGACACTGACACCGAGTGATTTGAAGAGTTCACTGATTCCTTCACCCATTGCGACTGTCACGAGGGCTGCTTTCGCTTTTGCCTTCGGTGCAGCAACTGGAGTGACTTGGTTCGCGCCTTCTTCTTCAAGGATTGTTGAGTGTTGTTGACGCATGTTTTCAATCTTAACAGCGACGAGTTCACCGAAACGTTGTCCTTTTGTGATGACTTCTCCTGGTGTTTCGACGTGGACGTGAACTTTAAGGAGTTCTTCATCCGCGACGACAAGCAACGAATCACCGAATTCCGCTAATTCGTTACGGAAGTCTTCTTCGCTGAACGGTGCATTCGCAAGTTTGTCATCCTGGAAACGAACCATGATTTCCGTGCAGTAACCGTAATGGATTTCCTCCGTCGACATGAAGCTTTGAGCCGTTTTGTGATGCTCTGCTTCGACGAGTGCTTCCATGACAGGCGCATGCGGCTTGTCGAGTTCTTTTCCTTCGAGCGTTGCGAGAAATCCTTCATAGATACAGACGAGACCTTGACCACCAGAGTCAACGACGCCTACTTCTTTTAATACCGGAAGAAGTTCTGGTGTACCGTCGAGCGATACTTTCGACGCTTCGACGAGTTGACGCATCAACTCTAAGAAATCCGTCGTCGTCTCAGATTGTGCGATAGCAGCGACAGCTGTTTCACGGGCAACCGTCAAGATTGTTCCTTCGACCGGTTTCATGACTGCTTTGTATGCTGTATCGACACCTTTTTGCAACGCATCTGCGAATTCCTTCGTATCAATCGTTGTCTTACCTTCGATTGATTTCGAGAATCCACGGAACAATTGGCTTAAGATGACGCCAGAGTTTCCGCGTGCTCCCATCAATAATCCACGTGCGAAGACGTTCGCGACTTCCGATACAGAATCCGAAGTTGATTTACCTGCTTCTTTTGCACCTGAAGTCATCGTCAAATTCATGTTCGTTCCCGTATCACCATCTGGCACAGGGAAGACGTTCAATGAATCGACGAAATCTGCGTTTTGATAGAGATTCGCCGCGCCATTTTGAATCATCTTGACTAACTGCGCTCCTGTTAAACGATCTACACTCACTAAAGTTTCCTCCTCTATTCCCGCCTTAGACATTCGTCAAGCGGACTCCTTGGACAAAGATGTTCACAGATGTCACGTCAAGACCTAGTGCCTGACTGAGCGTGTATTTCACGCGACTCTGTACGTTATTCGCCACCTCTGAGATTTTCGTTCCATAACTTACGATGATATGCATATCGATATGGACCTGCTCTGAAGCCTGTCGAACGATGACACCGCGTGCAAAGTTCTCGCGTTTTAAGAGTTCTGCAAGACCATCCTTGATTTGAGACTGGGATGCCATACCAACGACACCAAAACATTCCATTGCTGCGCCGCCCGCAAGTTGCGCAACGACATCATTATCTACATCAATCTTTCCATAGGTCGTTTTCATCTCGATCGCCACCTGAGTAGCCCCCTTTGAATATTGTATTCTTCTCATAATTCTACTATAAGGACCTACTATTGAAAAGTCGCCGTACTGACTATACAATGAATAAGTGAAAAATAGTAGCGGTCAAATGAACTTTTACCATCATCCTCATCCATTATTTTAAATTTCGAGGTTGTCTGTCAAGTTTTTTTCTTGTCAGCTACTTTTTTTATGTTGCAACCGCCCTGACACCATGCTAAGATAGCAAAGTGTCTATTAGGACGAACGCAAAACAACATAAAAGGAGGCGGAACGCATGGCACGTAAATGCTACGTTACTGGGAAATCGCCAAAGTCGGGTAACAACCGTTCACACGCATTGAACAAAACAAAACGTACTTGGGGAGTCAACGTACAAAAAGTACGTATCCTCGTCGACGGTAAGCCGAAAAAGGTTTGGGTTTCAGCTCGAGCTCTTAAATCAGGTAAAGTCGAACGCGTATAAGGCGCAACCACCGGATGGGAATCTTCCCTTCCGGTTTTTTTATACCCTCATTTATTTTTCTCATAAACTAATTGTCGCTTTTATTGAAAACGCTTACAATAGGAACGTACTTTATTTTGTCAGAATTGGGGGAAGTCATCATGCAACTCAAACGAGAGATGACGAGTCGACACCTGTTCATGATCTCACTCGGGGGAATCATCGGGACAGGCTTATTTTTAGGGTCAGGATTAACGATTTCACAAGCAGGACCTCTCGGGGCGGTCCTCAGTTACATCGTGGGTGGGACCATCATGTATCTGACGATGTTATGTCTAGGGGAATTAGCGGTCTATATGCCGGTCTCGGGGTCCTTCCAGACCTATACGACCCGCTTCATTGGACCAGGAATTGGCTTTGCCGTCGGTTGGATTTATTGGCTCGGCTGGGCCGTGACGGTCGCACTCGAAATCACGGCAGCTGGCAGTTTGATGGACCGCTGGTTTCCGAATGTACCCGTCGTCGTCTGGTGTACCGTCTTTACGGTCTTACTGTTCGGTCTGAATGCCGTCTCAGCCAAAGCATTCGGTGAAGCCGAATTCTGGTTCTCGAGTTTGAAGGTCCTCGCGATCCTTTTCTTCATCATTCTAGGTGGCGCTGCTTGGTTCGGCTGGTTACCGATGGAAGCAGATCGTCCAACCTCGTTATTCGCGAACTTTACGGCAAGCGGTTGGTTTCCAAACGGGATTCTTGGCGTCTTGACGACGATGATTGCTGTCAACTTCGCCTTCCAAGGAACGGAATTGATCGGTGTTGCGGCTGGGGAGTCCGACACGCCAGAAAAATCGATTCCAAAAGCCATCCGCAATACAGTCTGGCGGACGTTCATCTTCTTCGTCTTATCGATTACGATCGTTGGTGCATTAATTCCGTATGAAACAGCTGGCGGAGTCAGCAGTCCGTTCATCATGGTCTTTGATGCGATCGGTATTCCGTACGCTGCTGATTTGATGAACATCGTCGTCTTGACGGCACTATTGTCCGTCGGAAACTCCGGATTATATGCGGCGACTCGGATGTTATGGGCAATGGCGCAAGAAGGGATGATTTCAAAGAAATTATCTTACGTCAATGCACATGGTGTGCCGATGCGGGCGTTGCTCTTTACGATGATGTTCGCGATGTTATCGCTTCTGACCGCATTTTTCGCAGAAGATACCGTCTTCATTTGGCTCTTGTCCTTAGCCGGACTCGGGGCTCAAGTCGGCTGGATTTCAATCTCTGCTTCTCAGCTTGCATTTCGTCGTCAGTTCGTCCGAAACGGACACGATGTATCCGAACTGAAATTCAAGACACCACTCTATCCGGTGTTACCACTGATTTCGTTGACACTTAACGTCGTCGTCCTCGTCAGTCTTGCGTTTCAAGCGGATCAACGAATCGCTCTATACATCGGTGTTCCTTTCTTCCTTGTCATGTGGGGAAGTTATCATCTCTTCGTCAAAGGAAAACATCTATCCGCTCAAAGCGACATCCGTGTCGCCCCTTCTCAACTCGAAGAATAATTTCATCTAAAAAGAGGCCGCGGAGTCATCCACGGCCTCTTTCCTATGATTGTGCTATTCCTTAAGCGTCCGCATCATCAATAGTTCTCCTTGATGGAGCTCTACCTTCGCTTCTGACGCACACCATTCATTACTGACGGTCAAGGAACCTCCGACCGGTACTGGATGTGCATCAAGTGGATATTTGACTCCGGATAAGCTTAAAGTCGACGGTACGAGTGGAATGAACGAAAGATAATGATAGCTCCCTGCTTCGACTGCATACGTTCCCTCAGCCAAGTATCGTACCTCTTCTCGTTTCGTCACGAGTCGTGCCTCTGGGTATCGCTTCAACAAATAGACATTTTGGACGGTCATGTCGAGCCGCCCACCTGTCGCCCCGATAATGAAGGTATCCTCAAACTGTTTCTTCTCTGAGACTGTACGAAGTGCCAGTTCGAGATCCGTTTCATCTTTCTCGGCCGGATGAACGATTGCCCCTTCTGGTACATAACCAAGCGAATCAAAATCACCAATCGTCAGGTCGCATGTCAGCCCAAACGATTCAATCGTCTGAACACCACCGTCGACACCGACGATAAAGTCACCTGGCTGACAAAACGTCCGTAAATCCGGCGCTTCTTCTCGCGGACCGGCACAGACGAGAATCGCCCGCATCTCAGACGCCTCGTGCCGAATAACGGAGTAAGCGTGGCGCAGTCGTAAATAGAATTCCTGCTACGATTCCACATAAGATGTACGAAGGAACCATATACGTTGCGTTATAGACAAAAGAGTACTCCACGACTGGACCTTTTGCATACTCGGCAAAAAAGACGATTCCACTGATGACATGACAGATATAACGGAGTCCTGCGCCTAATAACGTCGCAAGGAGAACGAACGCCATCAAGCTTTTCTTTTGTCCATTGCGCGCGGCTAGTCTGACTTGACGCGCGAACAGACCACTTAATCCGACGACACCATACGCAATCGTATAGTCAAGCATCGGTTGAACGATCGTCAAAACTTGTGGAGCGAACATCAATTGAATCGTACCGACAAGCGCTCCCGTGACGACCCCTCCGACGACACCGTGGCGAAATGCCATGACGAAGATCGGTAGCATCGCTAAGCTGATTGAGCCTCCTTGTGGCATTTTGAATGGAATCAGTAAATCAAAGACGACTCCGAGACTGGCGAAGATGGCAATTTCCATCATCATTTGTAACCGTTTCATGCTGTTTTTCCTCCTTCATTGTACGAGAGGACGCAAAAAGGCAGTACGACGAACGCCGTACTGCCTGCGTGCGCCACATCCCTACGTCCGTTTGAACGGAACAGGTTCGAAGGGTTAAAGTCTAAAAGACTCCTCTCAGCCGCTTTTCAAGCGACACCCCTTGCGGTCATCATATTTCGTTTTCTCGTTCTTATTATACGGCAGCCCCTTGACGAATGCTAGTGATCGCTTCCGCATAATCTGGTGCATTGTAGATTGCTGATCCTGCGACGAGAACGTTCGCACCGTTATCGATGCAAAGCTTTGCCGTTTCCGGATTGACGCCACCGTCAATCTCGATTTCAAATGTCAGACCACGATCTGCTTTCATTTGCGCGAGTGCTGCGAGTTTCGGCATGACACGCTCGATAAAGGCTTGTCCACCGAAGCCCGGATTGACCGTCATCAATAAAACCATATCGACATCCTCAAGGACGTGTTCAATCGTTGATAATGGCGTATGGGGATTCAAGACGACCCCTGCCTTTGCGCCCGCTGCTTTGATTTGTTGCAAGACACGATGGACATGATTCGTCGCTTCGACGTGGAACGTCACGATGTCCGCCCCTGCTTTGACGAAATCCTCGACGAAACGTTCTGGCTGGTCGATCATCAAATGGACATCGAGAATCATATCCGTCTTTTGACGTAAGCTGCTAAGCACAGGTAATCCAAATGAGATGTTCGGTACGAACTGACCGTCCATGACATCAAAATGGATATAGTCCGCGCCTGCTGCTTCGACTGCTTTAACATCGCGTTCGAGATTCGCAAAATCTGCTGATAAAATAGATGGTGCAATTTTAATCATCTTTAATACCTCCGGGCTCGATTCTTGATTTCGTCTATAAACATACCATAGTTCTCATAACGAGAGGACATGATTTCTTGGGCTTCGACGGCTTCCTTGACGGCACAACCGGGTTCATTCAAATGCAAGCAACCTCGGTATTTGCAATCATCTTGTACAGCCACGAATTCAGGGAAACTCCACCGTACATCCTCGATTTCCATATCATACGGAAAATCGAGGTTCGAGAAACCTGGCGTATCGGCAATCAATCCTTCGGCAAGCGGCATCAATGTGACGTGGCGAGTCGTATGACGTCCGCGTCCGAGTGATTTCGAGATGGCACTTGTTTCTAAATCAAGAGAGGGCTCCAGTGCATTGAGCAATGAACTTTTCCCGACACCGGATTGTCCGGCGAGAACGCTTGTTTTTCCAGCAAGTAACGGACGGACTTGCTCAATACCTGCCAACGTCTCACTTGATGTCTCGATGACCGTATACCCAATCTTCCGGTAAGCGGCAATCGCCTCTCGGACAGCCGGTCCTTTGACATCGTCCAGCAAATCCATCTTCGTCAATAGGATGACGGGTTGAATTTCCTTCGCTTCGATCAAAACGAGAAATCGGTCGAGCAAGTGCGCTGAAAAATCAGGTTCTGCCGCCGAGACGACGAGCAATGCCTGGTCGATATTCGCGACTGGAGGGCGTACTAAAAAGTTGTCCCGCTCCTTCACTTCGAGAATATATCCTGTCTCACTTTCGATATGAAGAACGACCTCGTCTCCGACGACTGGACTGATGCCGCGTTTTCGGAAATTCCCTCTTGCCCGTGAACGGACCTCTCCTTCTGGTGTCATGACATCATAAAAGCCACCCTGCAGACGTATGATCGTTCCTTCTCGATTCTCTTCGATGCGTTGTTCCGTCATCCTATGCACTCCTTTTTCATCACATTCATTGTGCGTCTTTTGCTTGATTGTACGTGATGGTTTTTGAACGATACACCGTATCGTCTTTATAGATCGTAATTTTTCCTTCTTCTCCTGGATCAATCGTCACCGGCACGTCGAATGTCTCATCTTGATCAATCGATTCCTCGATGACGGTCCGCTTCCCTTTCGCGTCTTCCGTCTCAATCCGTATGACTTGTTTCGGTGGTTCCTCGTCCTCGTTCTCGCTGACCGCATCATAGACGACCTTTTCAGGGAACGTTGCCGTCACCGTTTTTTCTTCCTCACCTTTTGAGATGAAGACGGTCACAGAGTCGTTTGGTTCGACTTGTGCCCCTGCTTGTGGGAATTGACGGATGACTTGATCGAGCTTGACATCACTCGAGAATTCTTGTTCAAACGTACCGTCGAGACCCATTTCATCGAGATACGCTTTCGCTTCATCACTCGATAAGTTCGTCAAGTCTTTCAATTCAAAGGATGACGTTCCTTCCGAGACAGTGATCGTAATCGTCTGTTCTTTTGCAATCACTTCCGTTCCAGCAGAGATCGATTGCCGGATAACATTACCTCGCGCAATTTCATCCGACTTTTCACGTTCGACCTCGACTTTTGCGAATCCAGCCTCTTTTAATGTTGCAATCGCCTCTTTTTCAGCGTCATCTGTCACATCTGGTACTTCGACCGGAGCACTACCTGTAGAGACGACCAAGTTGACCGTCGAACCCTTTTTGACTTGTGCATTTTCACGCGGTGTCTGACTAATGACATCGCCTTCATCGACTGTATCGCTATTTCGTTCTGTCGTCTCGACGACGAATCCAAGTTTCTCAAGCTTCGTTTCCGCATCGTCTCCATCTGTCTTGACGACAGATGGTACGGTGACCGTTGGATCCGGCCACATCGCAAACGTCGTAGCCGCTCCACCGAGTAAAACGAGCAATAAGAGAACGATCCACCAGCGTTTTTTCTTTTTCTTTTCCGGTGTTTTCGGTTGAACAGTCGTGACGGCGGGTGATTCTGGTTCCGCTTTTGATTCTTCTGGCACTTGGACGGGTGACAAGACCATCGTCTTTTCCATCTCATCCTCTTCTGCACCTCGAATGCCTTCACTTGCCCGTTCGTCAGACAACGCCGTCACCATATCTGCCTTAAAGGCTGCGACGGACTGTTGGCGGTCATGCGGTGCTTTCGCGAGCGCCTGCATGATACAGTTCTCAAGCGCTTGTGGCACTTTCGGATTCAAGACGGATGGGCGACGCGGTGTATCTTGCAGATGCTTCAGCGCAATCGCGACCGGTGAATCCCCTTCGAACGGCACTTGTCCTGTAACAAGTTCGTATAAGACAGCACCAAGTGAATAGATATCCGACTTCTCATCCGCAAATTTACCTTTTGCTTGTTCCGGTGAAAAGTAATGCACGGACCCAAGAACGGACATCGTATGCGTCAGCGTCGCATTCGACATCGCCACAGCAATTCCGAAATCCGTTACTTTGACGGTACCATCTTCTCGAATCAACATGTTTTGCGGTTTAATATCGCGATGGATAATCCGGTGTGCATGGGCGTGATCGATTGCATCACAAATTTGAGCGATGATATCAACTGCCTGCGGCACAGGTAATGCTTGATTTTCACAAAATGTTTTTAATGTCATACCATCGATATACTCCATGACGATGTAATAGATGGCATCTTCTTCGCCTACATCATAGACGGCAACGATGTTTGGATGATTCAAGCTGGTAGCAGCATGTGCTTCACGTTCGAATCGACGAATGAATTGTTCGTCATGCGAAAATTCAGTTCGTAAAATCTTAATGGCAACATGACGCTTTAAAATCTCATCATAGGCTTGATAGACATTCGCCATCCCGCCACTTCCAACTAGCCGTTCTATGCGGTAGCGGTCATTTAATCGATCTCCGTATCGCATATTCAGACCCTCTTTCTTTCTTTGAACCGGATGGCGGCAATCGTAATATTATCCGCGCCTCCTCGAGCGTTCGCTTCTTTCACCAATCGTCCGACAATCTCATCAAGCGGCTCATCCTGTAAGATGATCTGTTCGATGACATCATCTGGTACTTCATCGGTCAATCCGTCACTACAAACGAGGACGAGGTCATAGTCTGGAGCATCTCTGACTTGAATGTCGACTTCGACCGTTTCGTTCGAGCCGACCGACCGTGTGATGACATTCTTACGTGGATGATTTTCGACTTCCTCATCCGAAAGCTCCCCCATTTGTCGTAACATGTTGACGTAAGAATGATCGTCCGTCAATTGTTTTAACGCCGTACCTTCAAGGGCATAGACTCTACTATCTCCAACATGACCGATGACGAGCAAATCCTCGACCCAGCAGACACAGGCAATGGTCGTTCCGACGATCGCAAGTTGCTCTTCTTTTGAAAACTGAAGAATCCGGGCATTCGCCTCGGCTACACGTTGTTCTATCCATTCAGACAATTCCATCGGACGATTTGGCATGAGTGAAAAGGATGCTTCAAATACCTCGCGAACGATCGCACTTGCGATATCGCCAGCAGCATGACCTCCCATACCATCCGCAACGACGGCAAGACCACGTTCGGCGTTCCCGACGAGTAATACCGTATCCTCATTTTTAGTCCTGACTTTCCCAGTAGTCGAAAGGTGAGCTAACTCCATGACAGTCCTCCGTTCGTGTCAATCTTCTCGTTTTTTAAACGCGGCAATATAGAAGCCGTCCGTTCCAACTGTCGTCGGTAACAACTTGAGTTCTGCTCGATCCCCGATCAGATGTCGCACGGATTCTGGCATGCGTGCCGCGAAGGATGTGTCAAAATCGAACCCTTGATCGAGAATGAACGCTGTCTGCTCCTCGTTTTCTGTCGGATCAATCGTACAAGTCGAATAGACGAAGGTTCCACCCTTTTTAACGAGTGGTAAGACAGCTGTCAGAATATCTCGTTGGATTTTCGGCAGTTGCTCGAGCTGTTCCGGACGTTTCGTCCATTTGATATCTGGTTTTCTCCGAATGACACCGAGTCCTGAACAAGGTGCGTCAACAAGAATTCGATCAAAAGATTCTACTTCAAAGCGTTCCCCTGCTTTACGTGCATCTAACGCTTCTGCTTGAACAGTCGTAAGACCTAATCGTGTCGCTTGCTGTTCAATCAGTTTAATCTTATGTGGATGAAGATCAAGTGCCTGTAGTGTACCCGTCGTCAAACCTTCAGCAATGTGCATCGCTTTCCCACCAGGTGCAGCACAGCTGTCGAGTACATGATCAGATGCTTCTGCACCAAGTGCACGAGCGACAAGCATCGAGCTCTCATCCTGCAAAGATAGGTATCCGCGATTGATCAAATCGGTTTTTTGAACGCTTCCTCGTTCGATTTCGAGACCGTCTGGCGCTACCGTAGATGGTTTTGCCGTCACACCTTGGTCGAGTAGAAGCTCGATCGCTTCCTCTCGCGTCGTCTTCGTCCGATTGATACGAACCGTGACCGGTGCAGGCGTGTTATTCAATTGACAGATCTGAAGCGTTTCTTCCGGACCAAACAGTTCAAGCCAGCGTTCGACGAGCCACTGCGGGTGACTCGTTTCGATACTGATCCGTTTTGCAACAGGCTCAATCTCAGCGAAATGAGGCATTCCCGCCCGTAATACATTCCGGAGCACTCCGTTGACGACTTTCGAGACATGGACTTTTCCACGTTTTTTAGCAATCTCAACAGCTTCATGGATGACGGCATGATCCGGTACACGATCAAGATAAAACAACTGATACACACTCATCCGTAACAACGGACGCATGAACGGATCAAGTTTTTTCTGTTTTGCTAAATATGGCTCCAAAATGTAATCAAGCGTCAACTCACGACTAAGTGTCCCGTAGACGAGTTCCGTGAACAAACCGACATCTGACGCTGAGATAGCACGCTTTTCAAGCATCTGGTGAACGGTGATTGTCGAGAAGGCACCACCTTGACCGATTTTCATCAGTGTCGTTACTGCTGCGTCGCGTACATTCATGCGTTCTCACCTACTTGTTGTCCGAGTTCAAGCGATTGACCGATCCCGCGCATGAACGTGGCACCATCCATTCGTTTTTTACCGGACGGTTGTAAGTCGATCAGCTTCAACGCTGTTTCAGAACCCGTTGCGATGACGGGACCATCTGCTTCTAAAGCGATGATTTCACCCGGTCGTCCCGTTCCTTTGACTTTCGTTGCGAAAAAGACTTTTAAACGATCATTTCCAAGCATCGTATACGTACTCGGGAAAGGATTCATTCCTCGGATTTGATCATAGAGTGTCTCACCCGGTAACGTAAAATCAAGCCGTTCCCGTTCCCGTGAGATATTCGGCGCAAACGTCGCTTCTGCCTCGACTTGCGCTTCCGGTGTCAATTCACCTGCTAACAGACGCGGCAACGTTTCAAGCAACAGCCGCGCTCCTGCGTCCGCTAATTTTTCGAACATCGTTCCGACTGTATCGTTCTCTTCGATCGGAACGATGATTTTTGACAACATATCACCGGCGTCAAGTCGATCGACCATATACATGATCGTCACGCCCGTCTCTTTTTCGCCATCAATGATTGCTTGATGAATCGGGGCACCGCCACGATATTTCGGTAAGAGTGACGCATGGACATTGATTGCCCCAAAACGTGGTGCTTCCAAAATAGCTGTCGGTACAATCTGACCGTAAGCTGCCGTGATAATAAGATCTGGTTTTAAATCAAGGACGTCCTGATAGTCTTCACGAATCCGTTTCGGTTGCAACACGGGAATATCGTGTTCCATCGCGACGAGTTTCACTGGTGTCGGTTTGACTTCTCGTTTTCGTCCGACCGGCTTATCTGGTTGTGAGACGACACCGACGACGTCATACCCGGCATCGATGACTTCACGTAGCGTTCCTGCCGCAAATTCAGGCGTCCCCATGAAGACGACGCGCGGCTTTTCTTGCTCGACGAGTTTATCCGTGAACAGGACACCGTCTAAATGATCCATCTCGTGCTGGATCGCACGTGCAAAAAAGCCGTTTGCTTTGATTTTGACCGTCCGTCCAAGACGATCTTGCGACTTGACGACGATGCGGTCGAACCGTTCGACCGGTCCGAAAACACCTGGCATGCTGAGACATCCTTCGTCATCAATCTGTGAACCATCGGCTTCGATGATTTCCGGATTGATCAGCTCAATCGGTCCTGTCTCATCATCCGTATGGACGACCGCTACACGGATCGGTTGATTGATTTGCGGTGCCGCTAAGCCGACACCATCATATTCATACATCGTATCGAACATCCGGTCGATCATCTTACCAAGTTTTTTATCGAACTTCGTGACAGGTTCACACACCTGTCGTAATACGTCATTAGGTACTTCTACTACTTTATACATACAGACACCTCACATGAATACAAATGGATTCAAGTCGATCGCGACTTGTGTTTTTGACTTTTGACGACGGGCTAAGATATCACGGAGATGTGTCCGGACATCTTCCTGCCCTTTATGTTTAATTAAGACCTGTTGTCGGTACATATTCTTCAGTCGAGCAAGTGGCGCATCGAACGGTCCATTGACGACTAAGTCCTCTGACTCGAAAGCCCGCAGCTCGGAAGCAATCTGTTGCGCTTCTGCTTGTGCTTCGAGTGGATGTGTCGCTGAGACCGTGATTAAACCAAGGAACCAGAATGGAGGGTGTCCCCCGAGTTTGCGCAACTGCATCTCGCGCTTATAGAACGTTTCGAAATCATGCTGTTTTGCCGTCTGAATGACGTAGTGCTCCGGATTATAGGTCTGGATGATCGACTGTCCGGCGAGTTGCCCCCGCCCGGCACGACCCGACACTTGCGTGATCAACTGGAACGTTCGCTCACTTGCCCGAAAATCCGGAATACCGAGCGTCGCATCGGCAGCGAGCACCCCTACGAGCGTGACATTTGGAAAGTCGAGACCTTTGGCGATCATCTGTGTCCCGAGAAGAATGTTCCCTTCCTTACGCTCGAAGGCATCGAGTAACTTCTCATGTGCACCTTTACGAGACGTCGTATCCTGATCCATCCGGATAATGCGCGCTTCCGGAATCAAATGCGCCAACTCTTCCTCGATCTTTTGCGTCCCCGTTCCGAACTGACGAATCTTCGTAGATTCACAGGACGGACAAGTTTTCGGCATCGCTGCCTCGAATCCACAATAGTGGCACTTCAAGCGATCTTCGTGCTGATGATACGTTAAATTAACGGCACAATGTGGACATTGCAACGTCTCACCGCAATCCCGACATAAGACGAATGTCGTGTACCCACGACGGTTCAAAAGCAAGACCGTCTGTTCGCCGCGCTCGATTCGTTCTTTGATGCCTTCGATGAGTGCAAGACTGAACGGAGTACGATTGCCTCTTTCAAGCTCTTTACGCATATCAACGATGTCGACAGGCGGTAATTCCCCACCAAATCGTTCACGAAGCGGTAAGTAATGATAAACCCCTTTTTGTGCCCGCGCATACGTTTCGAGTAACGGTGTTGCACTTCCGAGCACGACGGGACAACGATGATAAGCCGCCCGCCACTTCGCGACATCGCGCGTATGATAACGCGGATTCTCTTCTTGTTTATAGGTTGTTTCATGTTCTTCATCGAGAATAATGATTCCGATATTCGTCAGCGGCGCAAACACGGCGGACCGTGCACCGACAACGACATCAACCTCGCCTTGGGCGATTTTGCGCCACTCATCATACTTTTCTCCAAGCGATAGACCGCTATGCAAGACAGCGACCCGTTCTCCGAAACGACGTTTGAAGCGTTTGACCATCATCGGCGTCAGACTGATTTCAGGAACGAGCAAGATCGCTTGTCTACCGCGTTCGAGTTGTGCATGAATCGATTCAAGATAGACTTCCGTCTTACCACTTCCTGTTACGCCATGTAACAAGAACGTTCCGGTCTCCGCTTCAGCCGTGATCGCCGAGACGGCTTCCTGTTGCTTTTCCGTCAAAGAAGACGGCACAAAGATATCTTGGACGAGATGCTCGTAAGGATTTCGCCGCACATCGATCGTCTCGACTTGAACGATGCCCTTTTTATCGAGGGCGTTCAACGTCGCGCTCGTTGCGCCCGTCGCCTGCTTGATTTCACTCCACAACGCATTCGGAAATTCTTGGATATACGCATAAAGTGCCGCTTGTTGGCTCGCTTGTTTTGTAAAGGTTGCTTGCTCCTCGAGGAGACGAATCCGTTTATCGGTTTTAGACGTCTTTTTCTCGCGAATGACCGGTTGAAGCGTCACATCAGCTTGTTTCGCCGCTGTTAAAATGACTTGTTGGACTTCCGTTGGTAATTGACTCATTTTCTTACCATGATATGCCCGAAGTGGGCCCGACTCGACTATGACCAGTTTATCATAACTCACCTTTAAGGCAGCCGGCAGCATCGCAAGCAACGCCGTCGCCTGAAAACACAAGGTCGTTTCTGATAAATACGCCGACAACTCGAGTAATTCTTCCGTATAGGTCGGGGTCTCATCGAGAACACGAACGATTGATTTGACGTTCGTCAGATCAGACGTAGCTTTTGTTCCAACGACGATTCCAAGCAACGCCCGTGGACCGAATGGTACCTCGACGCGCATCCCGGGAACGATCAACTCTTGCCAGAGTTTCGGCACGGCGTAATCAAACGGACGATCAACGGTGGCCGCTGCGACATCGACGATGACTTCGGCTATCATGCCAATGCCTCCGCAAATTGGCGCATGAGCGATTTAGCGAGCGTCGATTTCAATTGTTGATCGTATCGCGTGACGGAATCATTCTTCCCGAAGACGACAACCTCGTTTTCGTCGCTGACAAATCCGATGTCAGAACGAGAGACATCATTCGCGACGATGAAATCCGCCTTCTTTCGGATGAGTTTCTGTTTCGCGAACGTCTCGACATCCGTCGTCTCCGCTGCAAATCCGACTAATAGTTGGTGTTGTTTCTGCTCACCGAGCGTCTTCAGAATATCCGTCGTCTCCTCGAGTTCAATCCGCAATGGTCCGTGAATTTTCTTTTGCTTCTGATCGTACTGGACAGACGGTCGATAGTCAGCTACGGCAGCGGACATGATGACGATGTCTTGCGTCTCATAATCACGTAACATGGCTTCGAGCATCTCTTCTCCCGACTCAACGGCAATCGTCGATATGCCGGTCGGTAATCCGATCCGAAGGGGTCCATGGACGAGCGTGACATCTGCTCCTGCGTCTCTCGCTGCTTCCGCAAGTGCAATTCCCGTCTTTCCTGAAGAGTCATTCGTCAAGTAACGGACCGGATCAATCCGTTCAACTGTCGGACCTGCACTGATCAAGACTTTTCGCCCGGCTAAATACTTATCTTCAAAGAACGTTGAGAGTGTTGCGACTAAGTCTTCCGGTTCAGGTAAACGACCTTTCCCGACCCAACCACATGCGAGATTTCCGACTCCCGGTGCAATCACCTGGACACCATCCTGCTTGAGTTGTTCGATATTGCGGACTGTCGCCGGATGTTCGAGCATGTTGACATTCATCGCCGGTGCGACGATGACGGGACACGTCGCGGCGAGGATCGTTGTCGTAATGAAGTCATCTGCGATCCCGTGTGCGAGTTTTGCGATCAAGTTCGCTGTCGCTGGTGCGACGACGATTAAGTCCGCTTCGTCCGCTAAATCGATATGGGCGATCTTTGACGGATCATGCTCGATGAAGACATCATCATAGACCGCTTTTCGCGTCAGTGCTTCAAACGTCGTCTTACCGACGAATTGTTGTGCATTACGCGTCATTGCAACTTGGACGTGTGCCCCTGCTTGAACGAGTTTTGAAGCGAGTGCTGCTGATTTATAGGAAGCGATTCCACCGCCGACACACAGTAGAATGTTTCGGTTGGTTAACATGTAGGTGTCCTCCTTATTGAAAAAAACAGCCACGATGACAAGTGGCTGCTTCAAAATTAGTCTTGCGGTTGGTTCGTGACGGATACTTCTTCGAAATAAAGCTCTTCTAAAGCTTTCCCGACCGGTTTATGCGATTTTGGGTTCGTGACTTTCACGCGTTTCCCGTCTTGGATTTGACGTGCACGCTTAGCGGCAACTGTAACGATCGTATATTTCGACGGTACTTTCTTTTGAAGCTTATCAACTGATGGATATAACATATCACTTAACCTCCATGGCTTTTTTATATAGGGACGCGACACGTTCCCGACTGCAATGTTCCGCTGTGACGATCGCTTGAATTCGATCACAGGCTTTATGAATTTCGTCGTTCGTCACGACATAGTCATACGCATCCATCATCTCGATCTCTTCCTTAGCGACGAGAAGACGTTGCTTGATGACTTCCTCCGATTCCGTTCCACGCCCTACGAGGCGGTTCCGCAATTCTTGGAGGCTTGGAGGTGCAAGGAATAAGAAGACAGCTTCCGGAAAATGTTCTTTGACCTGCATGGCCCCTTGAACTTCGATTTCGAGAATGACATCTTTTCCTTCATCTAGGATCTGGTTCACCCACTCGACAGGTGTTCCATAATAATTCCCTACGAATTCAGCATATTCCAAGAGTTGATTGTTCGCAATCATCTCTTCGAATTCTTCACGCGATTTAAAGAAATAGTGAACACCATCTACTTCTCCTTCGCGCGGTTGGCGCGTCGTACAGGATACCGAGTAATGCAGATCATTATCCTGATCTTCGCGCAAGGCACGACAGACCGTTCCCTTTCCGACACCACTTGGACCAGATAATACGAGTAATAAGCCACGCTCTTTGAAAATCACTTCAAAACCCCTCCATCTCACAAACTTCACATTGTTTCATATTAGCAGTAGAGACGGGAAGTTCGCAAGTCATCTTTTTTAGCTCGACTGCTTTATCATACCATAACGATGCCATTTCTGTTACCTTTAGAAAGTGAGAACGAAATCAAGAAAGAAGGTAATCGTATGGCTTTTGACGGATTGATGACGACACGTGTCGTCGAAGAACTCCAACCGCTCGTCGGAGGACGGATCAACAAGGTATACCAACCTTACACATTGGATTTAGTATTCCAGGTCCGGGCCGAGCGAAAAAACGTACTATTGCTCGCCTCTGCGAATGCCATGTATGCACGGATGCACATTACGTCGGAAGCAGTCAGCAACCCGAGTGAACCCCCACTCTTCTGCATGATGCTCCGCAAACATGTCGAAGGCGGATTCATCGAATCAATCGAACAACTCGAACGCGACCGGATCATCGTCTTACGCGTCCGGTCACGGAACGAACTCGGTGATGAGGAAGCGAAAAAAATCTATGTCGAGTTGATGGGACGTCACTCGAACATCATTTTGACCGATGGACAAGATAAGATCCTCGATGCGATCAAACACTTGCCCCTCAGTCAAAATACCTTCCGGACGATCATGCCGGGCATGACTTATCAACTTCCACCAGCACAGGATAAAGTTGATCCGCTTACAGGAGATATCGAAAAGGCGCTTCACCGGATCGACTGGAACGCCGGGAAACTCGATCGCCAGTTACTTGGTCTGTTCAGTGGTCTATCCCCGCAAATCGCAAAAGAGATCGTGACACGGGCAGGTCTTGCCAACCGGACAAATCTTGCATCTGCTTTTCAAGATGTCCTGAAGGAACTCGATGGTCCTTATGTCTTACAACGGATGGAGGGTGGTAAGGAACGCTTCGCCCCCGTCCGCTTAACGGAAGGATCCATCATCGATGAAAAGATGTTCGAGACGAGTGGTCAAGTCCTCGATGCCTTCTTCCATCAAAAAGCGAACCGCGATCGCGTCAAACAACAAGCAGCTGATCTCGAACGGTTCATCAAGAGTGAATATGATAAAAATATTCTAAAACGCTCGAAACTCGAAAAAGATTTAGAAGCGACGCTACGGATGGATGAGTGGAAACATAAAGGGGAATTACTGACGACCTATCTGTATCAGCTCGAACGTGGGATGAAGGAAGCGACAGTCGTCGATTACTATGACCCAGACGGCGCTGAGATCACGATTTCGCTCGACCCTCGCTTTTCACCGAATGAGAACGCGCAACGTTACTACAAACGGTATAACAAATTAAAAACCGCCAAAGTCGAAGTCGCGCGTCAGCTCGAGAAGAACCAAGCTGAGATTGCATATTTTGAAGGTTTGCTTGCACAGCTCGACGTCGCGTCCCCGGAAGACATTCGGGAAATGCGCGAGGAACTCGTCGAAGAAGGTTATCTGCGCGAACGACAAAAGAAGAAAAAGAAACCACAGCTCCCACAACTCGAAGCATACCGTTCTTCGACTGGTCTTCCATTCTTCGTCGGAAAGAACAATAAACAAAATGATTACGCGACGTTCAAGTTCGGTCGACGGTCCGATACGTGGCTACACACGAAGGATATCCCGGGATCGCACGTCATCATTCAAAGTGATACACCTGACGAGACGACGTTGAAGGAAGCAGCGATTGTCGCGGCTTATTTCTCGAAAGCACGTGAGTCGAGCCAAGTCCCGGTCGACTTCACGGAACTACGTTATGTCAAAAAACCGAGTGGTGCAAAACCCGGATTCGTCATCTATACGGATCAAACGACTCTTTACGTCACACCTGATCCAGATGTCGTCCAATCCTTACGTCAATGACGCTACACAAAAAAGCGCTGTTTTTCCTAAATATTACTTAGGAGAAACAGCGCTTTTTCATCGTTACTTCATTTTTTCTAACTGTTCCCGGTAATCGAGCAAATGCCCATGGATGATATCCTTCGCCTCGCTTAATTCTTGATCGAATGAGAACATCGCTTGTTTTCGTTCGTGGGAGAAGATGACATCGTAATGATGGCTGAGTAAGAAATCAATTTCCTGACCGAGCGTCTTTTCCTGTTCTTCTGTCATCGGGATATCCCGATGACTGGCAATGCTTTCAAGCAAGACGAGCAACTTGTCTTCAAGATCGACAAGCTCCTTCAGTCGAATGAACGCTTCACTTTGACCGCTCGCCACTAGTGGATATTTTTGATCTTCTTGGAGCATCAACATCATTTCCTCATGCTTGAGAATTTGTTTACGGACAGTAAGCAAGCGTCCATCATCTTGCACAAGGCTGCGCCAATCTTCCATCAACTGTTGCGTCGTTTTTTTGACGAGTAACAGTAAGCGGTCTTCATAATGTGGTGGGAAGACGATGTAATTGACGAGGACAGCAGATAATACCCCAACGACAGTCAGCAACGACCGTGATAAGGCGTAGTGGACGTAGTCGGCGGTCGGGCTCTCGAACATCAACACAATTGCAAAAGCGGCGAACGTCGACATATCCGTTCGTCCAATCATCGAATTGAGGACGAGCGAGACAACGACGGCGAGTCCGATCGTCAGTGGATTGGCGCCAAGTGTCGCAACGATGGCGAGTCCACACATCAGTCCAAGTACCGTTCCGAAGATCCGATTGAAGACGATTTTGAACGACCGATGAATCGTCGGTTGCATCGCAACGATTGCCGCGACGGCTCCCATGCCTGAATAAATACCGAAGACATACCAAGAGATGCTGAGGGCAAGAGCTACCGCGATGCCGGTCTTGATCGTCCGAAGTCCAATCCGAAACTTTAATTTCACTCGAGCGTCACCTGCCCGACTTCACTATTGACTGTCACTTCCGGTTTTTCTTGTTTCGACAGTTCATAAATCGTCTCATCCTTATTCTTTTGTTTTGTATATCGGTCAGAGGCTTTAACATCGCCTCCCGTGTCAATCGTAATCGTACCGGCTGCTTTGTTTGGTTTTAGCTTTGTCGCGCCGTCAATCGTTGTGACGTCGAGACTCAACTTCGCCATGTAGTCTGATAGAGAGACACTCTCGCCTGTCACCTGCGCATGGACGGCATCCATTTCCTTGACGGTAATCGCACGTGTTGCATTCAGTGTAATCTCATCACCTTTTACTTTATCGAGACTCATCGCTTCTCCGTCCATCTCGATCGTTTTTGCGTAGATGCCCATTCCTTTCAGTGTACCGGCATCGACATCGACACGGTTCATATAACTTGGTAATCCCACTTGAATCGTGTAGTCTGCTGTTTTTTCGCTCGGACGATTGCCAAGTCGAGACAGCCAACCATCTCGTCCTGTCACCGTCACCGTATTCGTCGATGTACTGATTTTCAGTCGTTTTCCACTCGACGCACTATCGACGAGTTTGATTTGGACGTTTCCGTCTGTGCTTCGAACGAATTGTACCGTTGCGTGCGGCGCCTCGATGGCGAGAGATTTATAGCGATTCGTCGTTTTGAATGTTTCGCCGCGCGATAACAATTCCGTTGAGACGAGCAATGTGATCGAATAGATGAGGACAAGTCCGAGAATGACACCACCGTATAAATAAAGCGGTCGCTTCACTGGCCCTTTTTCTCCAATCCGATTCAACCGTGCATCCATCTTTTGTTTTTGTTTATTTTTCAAGCGTGTGAACGACGATTGTTTTCGTTTCCGCACACTCCTACTATTATGCTCTTCCATGTCAGCCCCTCCATCTCATGTCTACCATTATTCCGAATATCTGAATCGGCTGTCAACAGCCCCCTTCTTATCATAGAAGAAGTTCACCGTTTCGCCATCGGGCGGAAGAAGGAAGCGTCATCGGATGAACCACTGACATTCCAGAAGAATAATCGACAAAAAGGAGAGGAACATTGACGTTTCCTCTCCTTTGCTTAAGAACGGATTATAATTCGAGTGACTCGCCGATTGCGAGTGGATGACCCGTTTGACCTTGCGCTTCAATCTTTTCACAGAATGCGTTGGCATCTTGTTTGATTAAATCAAATGTATCGTAGTGGATCGGTACGACTGCTTTCGCTTGCAACATATCTGCAGCGATCAACGCATCATCCGGACCCATCGTGAAGTTATCACCGATCGGTAAGAAGGCTAAATCGATTTCGTGATGGGCGCCATAAAGGGCTAAATCCCCGAACAGTGCCGTATCGCCTGCATGATAGATTTCTTTCCCTTCGATCGTCAGCAAGAATCCAGCCGGCATCCCCATATACGTAATCGTCTGTTTTTCCTCATCGATGATGCTCGACGAGTGGAATGCCTGTGTCATCTTCACCTTACCAAACGAAAATTCAAACTGTCCGCCGAGATTCATCGGATGAACGTTGAGCCCTTTGAAACTTAGATACGTCGCCAGTTCATGAGTAGCAATGATTGTTGCTCCCGTGGCTTTCGCGATTCGCTCTGCATCAAGCATATGATCGGCATGGGCATGGGTTAGCAAAATAAAATCTGCCTTGACGTCATCTGGATTCGTCGTCGCTTTTTCATTACCGCTAAAGAATGGATCGATGACGAGATGGTGACCATTCGTTTCAATCGTTACTGTTGACTGTCCATGATAAGTTAGCTTCATCTAGTTCACTGCCTCTCGATTAGGATTCGGATAATTGATTCCCTTCCCCCCATGCGCATAAACCTTTCATGGCTGGTTGCAGTGTAAATGCCGCTTCTGTCAATTTGTATTCGACGTGTAAGACGGCTTCATCATACTCAATCCGCTCAATCATTCCGAGACGTTCGAGTTCTTTTAACTGATCAGTCAAGACTTTCCGAGAAATCCCGGGAATGGCACGTTGTAACTCTAAAAAACGTTTCGGACCGTTCTCTAACGTGCAATATAATTGTGGACGCCATTTTCCGCCGATGATGGCGAGCGCCCGATTGACCGGAAATTGTTCTGTCGACATGTTGTTCTCTCCTCCAGAGTAGTTACTTCAAAGTGCGTACTATGCAATCGAGTGTAGCGTAAGTTAGAGTATGCGTAAATCATTTTGCAAAAGGAGTGTTAAGCATGACGTATCCACGTAATTTTTCGCACATCGGTCTTTCTGTACCGAATCTCGACGAAGCCGTCCGTTTTTATCAAGAGGTGATGGGCTGGTATATCATCATGGAACCATCTGATGTCCTCGAAGATGATTCTGCCATCGGTGTCATGTGTACGGATGTCTTTGGTGCAGGATGGAACAAATTCCGGATTGCTCACATGGCGACAGGTGACCGTATCGGAATCGAGTTGTTCGAGTTCCCGAACAATGAACAACCCGAGAACAATTTCGAATTCTGGAAAACAGGGATCTTCCATTATGCGATCCAAGACCCAGACGTCGAAGGACTCGTCGAAAAAATCGTCGCCCACGGCGGCAAACAACGGATGCCGATCCGCGAATACTACCCTGGAGACAAGCCGTATCGGATGGTCTACTGTGAGGATCCATTCGGTAACCTCGTCGAAATCTACTCTCACTCGTATGAACTCACGTATTCGGAAGGAGCGTATTAAACATGAAAGCATGGTTAAATCACTCAGGTACAGCCATTGATCAATGGACATTCGAAGAGGTCGAAACGCCAACGCCAGGAGAAGGACAAGCTTTGATTCGCGTCAAGACCGTCGCGTTGAATCCCGTCGATTATAAAGCGACCAACAATCCAGCTTGGACGTTCCCGCATATTCCGGGCGTTGACCTAGCCGGTGTCGTCGAACAAATCGGACCAGGCGCAGAAGTAAAAGTCGGGGATCGTGTAGCGATTCATACGAACCTGCAACGCGATGGTGCTTTTGCTGAATATGCGCTCGTCGATACACGTGCCCTCGCCCTGATTCCGGAAGACGTCTCATTCGCTGAAGCCGCTGCGATTCTTTGCGCAGGTATGACAGCTTATGAAGCTATCGTCCAAAAGATGAACACGACAGGAAAAGAGACGATCCTCATTCATGCTGGTGCAGGTGGTGTTGGTGGCATCGGCATTCAACTCGCGAAACGCCTTGGTCTTTCGGTCGCAACGACTGCTTCGACGGAAAACCACGAGTGGGTCAAGCGACTCGGTGTCGATCTTGCCATTGACTATAAAAAAGAAAATGTCACGGATGTCATTCGAGACTGGACGAACGGTCGCGGCGCTGACTTGATTTTCAATACAGTCGGTCGTGACGAAGCAACAGCAGATCTCGGACGTCTTGCTTTCTCAGGACAACTTGCCTTCATCGCCGGTGGTCCTGATCAGTCAGTCGTCAAACCGTTCACGCTCTCTCCATCAATCCATGAAGTGGCACTCGCGGCTGCTTATGCCAGCGAAAATGACCGCGCCATCCGAAACCTCGGTCATATGGCAAGCGAGTTATTAAAACTCGTCGCAACAAAAGAACTCGATCCACTCGTCACGGAAGAGATTCCAGCAGCAGACATCGTCAAAGGATTGCAACGTCTATCTGAACGCCACGTCCGTGGTAAAATCATTGCTACATTCAATTAATTTCATTTTGACATGAAACAGCCGATCATCCTATTTTATAAAAGGATGATCGGCTGTTTTTGTACATATCAATGTCTAGCCATGTCCAAGATACAGGCGGCTCGATATTCACCGATAGCGCTCTTGTTTCTTGATATGTAAGGATCGTCCGACCAACTCGAAACCGACATGCTGATAGATCTTATTCGCTGTCTGGTTCGACCAATCGGTATAGAGCGTCACGACCGGATAAGGCTGTAGTAGATGTTCAGATAGTTTGGCGACGAGATAAGAGGCATACCCATTTCCACGCAGTTCTTTCGGCGTATAGACGTAAGAAATCGTAATCCCAGTTTGTGTCGGACGCGTCGCTGCCGCCATTGCGACAAGCATATCTCCACTAAACAGTCCGAACAAGCTTCCTTGATGGATGTGGCGCGTCATCGACTGATGGAGTTGTGCAAGCTGTCGCTCGGAAGGACGCGGTTCGACTTCATATAAAAATCCGGACGCAAACGCTAAGGCTTGTTGTCTTTCATCGTCCGAAATCGGTCGGAAGACGACGTTTTCCGGAACATCTGGCATCTTGACCTTCGTCAGTGCATACATCCCCTGTTCCATATGTACCTCATACATGGAATGTGGAAGTAAAAAGCGGTGCTAAGATGACCTGTTCTCCGACGAATCCTGGACTGTCCAGAATTCGCGCAAGCTTTCGGATCCCTTCTTGCGAGAACACATCCCCAGCGACGATGGCTTGCTCGGGTATCGTTTGCAATATGACGAGACGATGATCGCCTTCTTGTGCCGTTGCCATCAAGAGCGGTTCATCCCCACGTTCTAATATGCCAAGAATCAACTGATGGGTATCCGGACGTTCAAGCAAAAACGGGAGGACGACCTTTTTGAACTGTTCATAATCACGATAATGCGTCACCATAGTCGACGACCTCCTTTATTTTTCTAGTGTACCAAATCTCACACGAGAAATCGTAGGTCGTCCGACGGAATCTATCGATTTTAAACGTTCGCTGTAAAACGTTCACTCCAAGCAACTGGATCTTTCGACCAATCCGCCAACTGTTTTTGCTCTTCTATAGTAATATCGCCTTGTTGTTGCGCCGTTTCGAGTAACGCTTCAAACGTCAGTAATGCATCCGATTCAATTTTTGCGTCGCGGAGATTGTTTGACAAGCGCTCCATCCCGTATGAGAAGATCGCTTGAATGCGAACGACATCTGCCCCTTTCGCTTGCAAGGCTTCCGCTGCCTCGATCGCAGACATCCCGGTCGATAATAAATCTTCGATGACGACGACACGTTGTCCAGGCTGAATGACACCTTCGATTTGATTCCCTTTACCGTGTTTCTTGTTGCCACTACGTACGTAGACCATCGGTAATCCTAATCGTTCCGCGACGAGTGCTGCGTGTGGAATACCTGCCGTCGCGGTTCCCGCAATCACATCGACTGCAAGTCGCTTCACTTTCTCTGCGAGTGCATCCGCAATCAACGAACGAACTTCCGGGTACGAGAGCGTCAAACGATTATCACAATAGATTGGTGAACGAAGTCCACTCGCCCATGTGTATGGATCGTTTGGCGATAAGGTGACGGCTTCAATACGGAGTAACGCACTAGCGATTGGATTTACCATGAGAATTGCCCCTTCCATTGTTCAAGTAACATCTGATAGACCTGTTCGGGATGTTCAGCACGTGTAATCGGACGACCGATCACTAAATCCGACGCTCCATTTTGACGAGCGTCAAGAACGGTCGCGACACGCTTTTGATCATCCGCTTGACTGTTCGTCGGACGAATGCCGGGTGTGACGAACCGAAAATCTGCTCGACAGGCTGGAACTAATTCCGGAAGATCGAGTGCTGAACAAACGATACCATCTAGTCCCGCTGCTTCTGCGAGTTGCGCATACTCACGAACGACAGTCGGCATCGCTCCTTCAATCTTTAAATCGCGTAACATCGCTTCATCCGTCGATGTCAACTGAGTCACGCCAATCAGTTGTGTCTCGGCGTTCGTCTCACGCAGTCCTTCTCGCGCCGCGATCATCATCTCTCTCCCACCGGCAACATGGACGTTCGTCAGATCGACGCCTAGCTGTCCGATGATACGCATCGTCCGGCGCGCCGTTTCTGGAATGTCGTGGACTTTGACATCGAGGAATACCGCATGTCCACGCTCGACGAGTTTACGGACGAACGTTCCGCCTGCTGCATAAAACAATTCCATCCCGACTTTTACGGCCGGTCGTGTCGTTTCGAACCGTTCGAGAAACGAAAAGACTTCTGCTTCGGTCGGAAAATCAAGCGCGATGTAAAGTTGATTCATATGCTTTCCCCCTAATGTCTAAAATATGATCGATACCCAGTTCGTCCATGCGTTCCGGTAACTGCTGAATCAATTCTTGACAGATGTATGGATTGACGAAGTTTGCAGTACCGACGGCAACAGCCGAAGCCCCAGCGTAAATCATTTCCAAGACGTCATCGACCTCCATCACGCCACCCATGCCGATGATCGGGATCGAGACGACTTGTGCAACATCATGAATCATCCGAATCGCGACTGGTTTGATTGACGGACCAGATAATCCACCAATCCGATTGGCAAGGATTGGCTGCCCCGTCCGGACATCGATTCGCATCCCAACGAGTGTATTGATCATCGTCAGACCATCTGCACCAGCGTTCTCGACGGCACGAGCCATCTCGACGATCGAGGTGACGTTCGGTGATAGTTTGACGTAAACCGGTTTAGTCGAGACCCGTTTCACACGTCGTGTCAACTCAGCAGCAAGCAACGGATCCGTCCCAAATTGAATCCCACCCGATTTGACGTTCGGACAGGAAATATTTAATTCCAGTGCATGAATGCCAGGATGCCGACTCATTTTCTCCGCGACGAGCTCATATTCTTCCGGTGTCGAACCCGCGACATTGGCGATGATTGCCGTATCGAACGTCTCGAGGAAAGGCAATTTATTCGTTAGGATGCCATCGACACCCGGGTTTTGGAGACCAATTGCATTCAGCATCCCCATGCCACTCTCTGCGACACGTGGCGTCGGGTTTCCGTAGCGTTCTTCCCCCGTCGCTGCTTTAATCATGATCGCCCCAAGCTCTGATAAATCATACAACTTCGCATATTCCTCACCGAATCCAAAACATCCGGATGCTGGCATGATCGGATTTTTTAAAGAGAGTCCCGGTAACTCGACACGCAATCGTTCCGTCATAATACGACCTCCTCTGCCCGAAAGACTGGACCATCGGAACACGTCTTAACGTACCCGCCCGTCGGTGTTTTACAGACACAGGCAAAGCATGCTCCAATGCCGCATCCCATTCGGTTTTCGATCGACAGATACTTATGTTCGATTGGTTGTTGCTGTAACGTTCGCAACATCGGTTCCGGTCCGCAGGCGAGTAGGACGTCGTAGCTTTCTGGACGTAAGGCTGCCGTGACGAATCCTGTCGTGCCATGCGTTCCATCGACGGTCGTAACCGTCGTCTTACCGAGTGCTTGGAATTCCGCTTCGTAAAAAACACTTGTTGCCGTATCAAATCCTAGAATCGCTTCACATGTCACGCCCCGGGCGACAAGTTGGCGCATCGTCTCATACAGCGGCGGGACACCGATCCCACCACCAACGAGGACGACGCGTTGAGCGGGATGGATAGCAGCAATCGGAAACCCGTTTCCAAGCGGTCCGAGGGCATCGATCGTATCATCCGGACGCAAAGAAGCCAGTTCTGCTGTTCCTTGTCCGATTTCTTTAAAGAGAAACGTGATCAAGTCACGATCGACCCGGGCAATCGAGATCGGTCGGCGTAAGAGTGGACCGACGCGCAGATGCATGAATCGCCCTGGCGCGATGTCCTGAGGTTGCTCGAGGCGACAGACGAGTTCTGTCGCACCTTGAGCTACCTTTCGTCGAGAGACGACCGTCAAGAGTTGCTTCATTGGATCACCACTTTCTTTTCATGTGTGAAGGCTTGGATTGCACTGGCTTCAAACGAGCGACTTTCGATGACACGTAGAATTGCTTCCGCTGTATCGAGTGATGTCAGACAGACGACTTGATTCTCGGCTGCTGCCCGGCGAATGATGAAGCCGTCTTTTGTGACTTGTGAGTCCCGACTCATCGTATTGATGACATATTCGATTTCTCCTTTTTCAATCACGTCGAGCATCGATTCGGAAGACGAGTCGATTTTGCCGACCGTCTGGACCGGTAATCCTTGTTCCGTCAAGTAGGCTGCCGTTCCTTCCGTTGCAAGTAGCGTGAATCCCAGTGAGGCAAAGCGTCGTGCAAGATCCGTCATTTCTGCTTTATCTGGATCTGCGACCGTCAAGAGGACACGACCGTGCTCTGGAATTGCCATCCCTGATGCGAGCAACCCTTTATAGAGCGCTTTTTCAAGCGTCCGGTCCGTTCCGATGACTTCACCGGTTGATTTCATCTCCGGTCCGAGTGTCGGATCAACTTCTTTAAGCTTCGCAAATGAGAAGACCGGTACTTTGACCGAGACGAGTGGTTCTTCCGGTAGGACACCACTTGTTAATCCATAAGAAGCGAGTGTCTCACCGAGAATGATGTCCGTTGCGAGACGCGCGACCGGAAGTCCCGTCACTTTCGAGATGAATGGCACCGTCCGGCTAGCACGCGGATTGACTTCAAGGACATAGAGAGCGCCGTCCGCGTAGACGAACTGGATGTTGAGTAAGCCTTTGATGCCGAATGCTTTCGCAATCCGTGTCGTGTAGTCGACGATCCGGTCCTTGATGTCTTGGGAGACACGTTGTGGCGGATAGACACCAATCGAGTCACCCGAGTGAACACCGGCACGTTCGATGTGCTCCATGATGCCTGGAATGACGACATCCGTTCCGTCGCAGATCGCGTCGACCTCGAGTTCGATTCCTGTCAGGTAGCGGTCAACGAGGACCGGTCGTTCCGGTGAGGCGATGACCGCGTGTTTCATGTAATGTTCCAGTTCTTCTTGAGCATAGACGATTTCCATTGCCCGACCGCCGAGGACGTACGATGGACGAACGAGAACCGGGTAACCGAGTGACGCTGCTGCCGTGACCGCTTCTTCGACTGTCACGGCCGTTTTACCTGGTGGCTGTGGAATGTCGAGCGCCGTCAATGCTGCTTCGAACTGTTTCCGGTCCTCAGCCCGGTCGAGATCCTCAAGCGATGTCCCGAGGATTTTTACACCTTCTGCTGCTAATGACTCGGCTAAGTTGATCGCTGTCTGTCCACCGAACTGGACGATGACACCGAGCGGACGTTCATTTCGGATGACTTCCAGTACATCCTCCGTTGTCAGTGGTTCAAAGTAAAGCCGATCGGAGATCGAGAAGTCGGTCGACACCGTTTCTGGATTGTTGTTGACGATAATTGCTTCGTAGCCAGCTTGACGAATCGCCTGAATCGAATGGACTGTCGCATAATCGAACTCAACGCCTTGACCAATCCGGATCGGTCCCGATCCTAGGACGAGAATCGAAGAACGGTTCGTCGCGATCGCTTCATTTTCGCGTTCGTATGTCCCGTAGTAGTACGGCGTGTCGGACGCGAACTCTGCCGCACACGTATCGACCATCTTATAGACCGGGTGAATCGCTTGTGCTTCACGCATCTGGCGAATCTCCGTTTCCGTTTGTCCGGTGATCCGGGCGAGCATCGGGTCACTGAATCCATACCGCTTCACATGCAGGAGTAGTTCAGGTGTCAAACCAGCTGCGACCGATTGCTCGAGCTGCCAAATATGGTGCAACTTCTCTAGGAACAGGCGATCAATCGCCGTCCAGTCATGAATCTGTTCGACGCTGTAACCGCGGACGAAGCCCGCGTACAAGGCGAAGAGTCGATCGTCCGTCGCTTGGCGAATCGCTTGTTGTAAGGCATCGTCTGCCATTTCGATGAAGCGTGGCATATACAGATCCGCTGTACCGATCTCGAGCGAACGAACGGCTTTTAGTAAGGCCTCTTCCATCGTCCGTCCCATTGCCATGACCTCACCAGTTGCTTTCATCTGTGTTCCGAGTGTTCGGTCTGCCGTTTCGAATTTATCGAACGGCCAGCGCGGAATCTTGGCGACGACATAATCGAGTGCCGGTTCGAAGGAAGCAAAACTTGTCTCGGTGATCGGGTTCTTTAATTCGGATAAGGCATACCCGACGGCAATTTTCGCAGCCAGTTTTGCGATTGGGTAACCCGTTGCTTTTGACGCGAGTGCAGACGAGCGTGAGACACGTGGATTGACTTCGATGACATAGTAGTCGAAGCTCGTCGGATCCAGTGCGAACTGGATGTTACATCCACCCTCAATCCCGAGTGCACGAATGATATCGAGCGAGACGTTTCGTAGCAATTGATAATCGCGATCCGATAGCGTTTGTGTCGGAGCGAAGACGATCGAGTCTCCAGTATGAACACCGACGGGATCGAAGTTTTCCATCGCACAGACGATGATCGCCTGATTCGTCGCATCGCGCATGACTTCGAACTCGACTTCCTTCATCCCGGCAATTGATTTTTCTAGAAGTACTTGTGTTGCCGGACTTGCCTTGAGTCCCCCTTCGACGATTCGCGTGAACTCTTCTGGTGTGTTGGCGATTCCACCGCCCGTTCCTCCAAGCGTATACGCCGGACGGATGATGATCGGTAAACCGATCTGTTGCCGGAATTGTTGTGCCTCTTCAAGCGTATGCACGATTTCACTGTCCGGCACACCATGCCCGCGTTTAAACATCAGTTGACGGAACAAATCACGATCTTCTGCCTCTTCGATTGCTGACAATTTCGTACCAAGTAACTCGACACCATACTCAGCAAGGACACCGAGACGATCCAGCTCGACAGCCAAGTTCAGACCCGTTTGACCCCCGAGTGTCGCAAGTAAGGCGTCTGGTCGCTCCTTGCGGATGATCCGCGAGACGAACTCTGCTTGGAGGGGCTCGATGTAGACACGATCAGCGACCGTTGGATCCGTCATGATCGTTGCTGGGTTCGAGTTGACGAGGATGACTTCATATCCTTCTTCCTTCAAGGCTTGACACGCTTGTGTTCCAGCGTAGTCGAATTCAGCTGCTTGTCCGATCACGATAGGACCGGACCCGATAACGAGAATTTTCTGGATATCTTGACGTTTAGGCATGAGAGACCTCCTGTTGTTTCGTGATTTCTTCTAAAAACTGTTGGAATAGACCGTTCGCATCCATCGGACCAGGTGATGCTTCCGGATGGTACTGGACGGAGAAGACCGCTGCTGTCGTATGACGGATTCCTTCGACCGTTCCGTCATTGATCGCAAGATGCGTCACTTCAAGCACGGTATCGCGTAATGACTGTTCGTCGACGGCATACCCGTGGTTTTGCGACGTGATATCGACGCGACCTGTCCGGATATCTTGGACTGGATGATTCGCCCCTCGGTGACCGAATGGGAGCTTGAACGTATCCGCCCCGTGCGCTAGTGCGATCAACTGATGACCGAGACAGATGCCGAAGATGACAACTTTTCCCGTCAATTCTTGAATCATCGGAATCGCTGTCGGGACATCCTTTGGATTCCCTGGTCCGTTCGACAGCATCACACCGTCTGGACGATAGCGTAAGACTTCCGTTGCACTGACGTCGTAGGGCACGACGACGACTTCACAGCCGCGTTTGACGAGTTCACGGACGATCCCGAGCTTCGCACCGAAGTCGACGAGGACAATCCGCGGTCCAGCGCCCGGAATGATGTACGCTCGTTCCGTCGAGGCCCGCTTGACTTGATCCGTCTCGATAGGGGCGTTTTGAAGATGAACCAGTTCTGCTGCTAAATCGAACTCACCATCAACGAGTCGTCCGCGCATGACGCCTTTCGAACGGATATGTCGTGTCAGTTGACGCGTATCGATTCCACTTAACCCTGGGATGTCGAGATCTTGGAGTGCTGCATCGAGGGACATCTCACTCCGGAAGTTCGACGGTGTCTGACAATGTTCACGTACGATCAATGCTTTAGCGAGTGGACGCGTCGTTTCATAATCTTCTCGGTTAATCCCGTAGTTTCCGATCAACGGATTCGTCAACACGATCATCTGATCGCAGTAAGATGGATCCGATAACATTTCTTGATACCCTGTCATTCCGGTCTGAAAGACGACTTCTCCTGTTGTTGTCGTATCCGAGCCAAATGCTGTTCCTTCAAACGTCATCCCATCCTCTAGTATCAGTGTCCGTTTATGCATGTGCTGTGTCCTCCTTGAATACGATTTCTCCCTTGACGAGCGTCATGACCGGGAATCCTTTTAACCGTTCTCCTGCGAACGGTGTGTTCTTACCTTTTGAGCGGAATCGTTCCGGTGATATGGTCCGCTCTGTTTCTAAATCAAGCAGAACCAAATCTGCTTCCGCCCCCACTTCGAGTTTGCCGTAAGGAAGTTCAAAGATCGCTGCTGCCTTGTCTGTCAAATTCCGAATCAGTGTTTCAAGTGTCATCTCACCTTCAGCGACGAGTTTCGTATAGAGCAATGGGAAGGCCGTCTCAAACCCTGTGATGCCGAACGGGGCGCGTTCGATACCGAGTGCCTTCTCTTCTGCCGCATGAGGAGCATGATCGGTCGCGATGCAATCAATCGTTCCGTCCGCTAGCCCCTCGAGCAATGCTTGGCGATCCGCTTCACTCCGCAGGGGAGGATTCATTTTAAAGTTCGGATCCTGATTCGGTATGTCTTCATCGATCAACACGAGATGGTGTGGTGTGACTTCTGCCGTCACCCGGATCCCGGCTCGTTTCGCATCACGGATGACACGGACCGATTCTTTCGTCGAAACGTGACAAACATGGTAATGGCAGCCAGTCTCTTCGGCGATCAGGACATCCCGGGCGATGTGGATACTCTCAGCAAGCGATGGAATACCTTGTAGTCCTTCCCGTCGACTATAGTTCCCCTCGTGCACACACCCTGCTTTTAATGAATCATCTTCGCAGTGGGCAACGATCGTTTTCCCGAGCCGTGCCGCTTGTTGCATCGCTGTCCGCATGACTGCTGCCGTCTGGACACCGACACCGTCATCCGTGAACGCAACAGCATCTGTTAGTTGGTCGAACGCGACGAGTTCTTGTCCGAGTTGATTTTTTGAAATCGCCGCGTAAGGCAAAACCCGGACGGACGCCGTTTCTTCAATCTTTCGGAACAAGGCATCGAGTGTTTGGCGATCGTCCGGTACAGGACGCGTGTTCGGCATCGGACAAATCGTCGTGAATCCTCCCGCTGCCGCCGCTGCTGTGCCGGTCGCAATCGTTTCCTTATGTTCGCCGCCCGGTTCCCGTAGATGGACATGGATGTCGACGAATCCTGGTGCAACGAATAAGCCGGATGCATCAATGACCGTTTCTCCAGCTTGTGGTGTTGCTGCTAAATCCGTAATTTTCCCGTCATCGATTCGAATATCCCCCGTCCGAACTTGTCCCGCCTCGAACCATCTTGCATTCTCAATTCGTGTTATCATCTTCATCGTCTCCTTTGATTGATTTCGTTGAAAAGCACCATTCTAGAATCGCCATGCGGGCAAAGACACCGTTTTTCATCTGTTCAAAGATCCGTGATCGCGGATGTTCAACCAGTTCGTCGGCAATCTCGACTCCTCGATTGACCGGTGCCGGATGAAGCACGATTGCGGAATTCTTCAGACGGTTCATCCGCTCATGCGTTAATCCATACGTCGCGTGATAGTCTGCTGGATCAAATCGAGTCGTCCCGTCATGCCGTTCGTGCTGGACACGCAGTAACATCAAGATGTCGCACTGTTCGACGGCTTCATCCATCGAAAGATGTGGAATCCCCATCGCCGGATCGTACCACTCAACTGGTCCTGATCCATAGACGATGGCACCGAGTCGCTTTAAGATATCCGCATTCGACCGGGCGACGCGACTATGTTGTAAGTCCCCACAGATGACGACGACTTTTCCTTCGACCGTTCCGTACGTCTCGACCATCGTCATCAGATCGAGTAAGGACTGGGACGGATGTTGACCGCTCCCGTCTCCCGCATTGATGATCGGAATATCGAGCGTTGCTAGTAGTTCTTCGTAATAGCCGGTCGCCCCGTGACGAATGACCAACCCATCTGCGCCGATTGCTTCAAGCGTCTTGCACGTATCGAGTAACGTCTCCCCTTTTTGTACGGAGGAAGTCGCGGTTTCGAACGGTAGTAGATACATGTTCAGGCGATGCTCTGCCATCTCAAAGGAAGAGCGTGTCCGGGTCGAGTTTTCAAAGAACAGATTGACGAGTGTCTTATCGGAAAAATCTGGTGCTGGCTCGCCCCGTTTAAAAGCGAGACTGCGCTCAATCAAAGAATTGATCTCTGTCGTGGATAAGCTTTCTAAATTGACGAAATGCCGGTTTTTTAGGATCGTCTTCATATCATTCACTCCTTTTCAGGTCATGAAAAAGGCGCACCTTCTAAGTGAAGGTGCGCCGAAAGAAGGCAGAGTGATTCCCTGCATCTTTTCATGGCCCTCACTTTATCGTTCTCTCGGAACGTCTTAAAAGTTGTTAGCTACCGATTGAGTTGTAGAGGTTTCCGTTGTTTCTTCGACCTGCTCTGTCGTTTTCGGAAGGACTAGATTCAGGATGATCCCAAGAATCGTCGCCAGTGCCATCCCTTCGAGAGAGAAGTTGCCGATTTTGAGCGCTGCGCCTCCGATACCCGTGACGAGAATGACGGCTGTAATCGTCAAGTTTCGTTTATCGGCAAGATCAATCTTACTTTCCGTCAGCGTCCGGAGACCGTTTGACGCGATGACTCCGAATAAGAGGATACTGATCCCGCCCATGACTGGTGTCGGAATCGTCTTGATGAACCCTTCGACATATCCGAGGAAACCGAAACTGATCGCAAGAACCGCCGCACCACCTAGGACAAAGACACTATAGACGCGAGTGATTGACATGACACCGTTGTTTTCACCGTAGGTCGTAACTGGTGGTCCACCGAGCATCGAAGCGACTGTCTTCGCAATCCCGTCGCCAAGTACGGTCCGGTGCATCCCTGGATCAAGGAGCGTCTCGCGCCCGATGATGCGTGATGTCACTTTTTGTTCGCCGATGTGTTCCGTCAGTGTGACGAGCGTCACGGGAACGATCAGTAGCAAGGCTGCTGTATTCCACGATGGTGTGTAACTCAGGAACGGAATCGTGAAGTCCGGCACGTGGAAGAACGTGGCTTGTTGCAGTGGTGTGAAGTCAATGATTCCGACCGATGCCGCAACGAGATAACCAACCGTGATCCCGAACAGGATCGGAATCGTGCTCCACATTCCTTTTAAGTACGTCATCGCAAGGAGTGTGACACCGAGTGTGACCATCGCGACGAGGAAGTACAGTCCGTTGTACTTACCGTCCGCTCCGTTCATCGCCATGTTGACAGCGGTCGGGGCGAGCGATAAACCGATGACCATGATGACCGGTCCGATGACAACCGGCGGGAGTAAGCGAAGCAACCAAGCAGCTCCCGTGTAGCGGATGAGGAGTGAGACAAGTCCGTAAACGAGTCCAGCGACCATTCCGCCGATTAAGGCATCCTCGACACCCCACCGTTCACTGACGGCAATGATCGGGGCAATGTAGGCAAAACTCGAACCAAGATATGTGGGTACTTTGAAGCGGGTAACGGCGAGGAAAATCAGTGTGCCGACTCCGCTTGCGACGAGCGCGACCGATGTGTTGAGTCCCGTTAAGAGCGGGACGAGCACGGTCGCACCAAACATCGCGAAGACGTGTTGCAGGCTGAGCATCAGCCAGTTTAGAGGGTGAGTAGGTACTTCTTGTACATCAAGTACTGCGGCATGTTTTGCCATATGGATGACTCCCTTTCTGGTCTCTCTGGACCACCTTAAAGGTTTTGAATTTTAGCGTTTAATGAATACTTGATCGGCTTCATCGACTTCAGAAAGCGCGACGACGACTTGTTCCTCACGGGATGTCGGGACGTTCTTACCGATGAAATCTGGTCGAATCGGTAACTCCCGATGTCCGCGGTCGACGAGGACAGCGAGTTGAATCATACTTGGTCTTCCGTGGTCGACGAGCGCGTCCATCGCGGCGCGAACGGTGCGTCCTGTGTAGAGGACATCGTCAACGAGGACGACGATTTTCCCGGTGATGTCTTCCGGTAAATCAGAACCTTTGATTTCTGGTTCTAAACTTCGTTTCGACAAGTCATCCCGGTACATCGAGATGTCGACGACACCGAGTAAGACCGGTTTTCCTTCGATTTGTTCGATTCGCTTCGCAAGGCGACGAGCGAGTGTCTCGCCACGCGTCTTGATTCCGACGATCATCAAATCATGAATCCCTTTGTTTCGTTCGATGATTTCATGGGCGATCCGTGTCAGTGCACGTCCAATCGCGGCTTCATCTAAGATGACGGCTGGTTTCATAGTTTCTCCTTTCATACAAAAGACCTTCTGCGGGAATCCGCAGAAGGTCATCGAAGACAGAATCATGGCATACGTATTGTATGCATGCCTACACACAATCGTGGTAGGTTCTCCCTTTCGCAGCCTCTCCGGACTCGATTAAAGGTGATATTAGTTTGGTAGGATCGTCGCTCGGACGACCGAAGTGTCAGTAGAGGATGTCTCGCATCGCTCTCTAGGTGATACTCTACCGTTTTATTAGAAAAACGTCAAGACTCTAATTCAAGTTTTTTCAATTGACCGATTTCAAATGTCATCTCTTCTGAGAGTGGTGCTTCAAACCGCATCCACTCGCCTGTGCGTGGATGTTCGAAACCGAGAACCGCAGCATGCAAGGCTTGACCGTTCATTTTCATCGTCTTGCGTGGACCATATTTCGGGTCACCTGCAAGCGGGAAACCGATATAACGCATATGGACACGGATTTGGTGTGTCCGTCCTGTTTCAAGTTTACATTCAACGACCGTAAAGCCTTCGTACCGATCAAGCACACGGAAATGGGTTACGGCAGACTTTGAATTCTTATCCGTTACCGTCATCCGTTGACGGTCGTTCTTATCGCGTCCGATTGGTGCTTCGATTGTTCCGAGTTCGTGCGGGATTTCACCGTGTACGAGCGCGATGTAAAGACGTTCTGTCGTCTTCTCTTTTAATTGATGCGCGAGCGATTCATGCGCTAAGTCGTTCTTAGCGACCATCAAGAGACCTGACGTATCCTTATCGATCTGGTGAACGATTCCTGGACGTTTGACGCCATTGATGCCTGAGAGATCTTGACAGTGGTGTAATAAGGCGTTGACGAGCGTTCCTGAGACATGACCTGCCGCCGGGTGAACGACCATCCCTTTTGGTTTGTTGACGACGATGACGTCCGAGTCCTCATAGACGACATCAAGTGGGATGTCTTCCGGTAAGATCTCGAGCTCCACCGCTTCCGGGATATGAACGACAATCGATTCCGTTCCCGATAATTTATAGTTCGGTTTGACAACACGACCATCGACTTCGACACGTCCCGCTTTCAACCATTCCTGTACTTGCGAACGCGACCAATCGTTTTGTTCTGCGAGCCATTTATCAATGCGCCCTGTCGCTCCATCCGCTTGCACGGACCATGTTTCTACTTCATTCATTTATCCATCGTTCCTTTCTTAGTCAACCGTTCTTCGAACATGACGCTGATCAGCATCGCGATGACACCAAACGTCAAACAGACGTCTGCGACATTAAAGATCGGAAAATTATAGCCGAACGGGAAGAAGTGGAAGAAATCAACGACTTCTCCTCGTGCCATTCGATCAATGAAATTTCCGATCGCACCACTGAGCAATAACGCGATGCTCCAAGCAAATACCTTATTTTTCGTGCCTTCCTTGTAGAGGAAGTAAATCAATCCAATGACGACGACGACTGTAACGATGAAGAAAAAGCCGAATTTACCTTCGAGCATTCCCCACGCAGCGCCTCGATTCCGATACGAGTTGAGATAAAAGAAATCCGGAATGACCGTGATCGCTTGACCGATCGTCATGTTTTGAACGACGATCCATTTCGTCAACTGGTCGATTCCAACGAGTAAAGCAGCAATCCCTAAGTAAAGCCACATCCTATTGTCCTCCGCATCCAAAAATAATGAGGGACGTCCTGCGAAGTCGCAGTCGCCCCTCCCTTTGTATCATTATAAAGAATTGACGACTTCAGTACAACGTGGGCAAAGCGTCGGATGAGCCGGATCTTGTCCGAGTTCCGTCGAATATGTCCAACAACGTTCACATTTTTCACCGTCAGCTTTTTGAACCGTGATGCCGGTCGTCTCATACATCTTATCTGCCGTTTCCACGAATTCGAGTTGTGAGACTTGGAGTAACTGCTCAAGATGATCAATCGTACCGAGCAAGGCTTTTGTTTCTTCTTTCGGCGCAAGTAAGAGTTTCGCTTCGAGTGTCTTACCGACGAGTTTCTCAACGCGTGCTTCCTCGAGTGCTTTTAAGACATCATCGCGGAACGTCAGGAACGCGTTCCATTTCTCGATGAGGGCAAGTCCTTCTTCTGAGACTTCGACCGTTTCCGGAAGGTCCGTCAAGAAGATACTCTTCGTCTCAACAGCTGGTACGAACTCCCATGCTTCGTCTGCTGTGTGTGGCAGGACAGGTGCCATCAATTGCAACAAGGCGACGACTGTATCATACATGACCGTCTGAACCGCACGACGCGACGTCGCGTCTGCTTTTTCGATATACAGGATATCTTTCGTGTAATCGAGGTAGAACGACGACAAATCAAGGACGCAGAAGTTGTGGAGCAATTGATAGACCGACATGAAGTCGTACGCATCATATGCCGCTTTTACTTTTCCAACAAGTTGGTCCAATTTCGTCCGCATGAAACGGTCTGACTCTGGTAAGTCTTCAAATGCGACACGATGCGCCGCAGGATCGAATTGATCCAAGTTTCCGAGAAGGAAACGAACCGTGTTGCGGATTTTCCGGTATGACTCTGAGACTTGTTTGAAGTTATCCATCGATGCCCGGACATCGGCTTGATAATCAACAGATGCGACCCATAAGCGAAGAATCTCTGCTCCGAATTGTTGCATGACTTGGATCGGTGCGATCGTGTTACCGATCGATTTAGACATCTTACGACCTTGACCATCCAAGACGAATCCGTGACTGACGACCGCTTTATATGGTGCTTTCCCTGTCGTTGCGACAGCTGTCGATAACGAAGAGTTAAACCAACCGCGGTATTGGTCAGATCCTTCAAGATAGAGATCCGCCGGACGCGTCAATTCAGGACGTGTCGCAAGGACACCGGCATGTGATGAACCAGAATCGAACCAGACATCCATGATGTCCGTTTCTTTTTTGAAGATACCGTTCGGACTGGCTGGATGTGTGAATCCTTCAGGAAGCAAGTCGACCGCTTCGCGCTCATACCAGACGTTTGATCCGTGAGCTGCGAACAAGTTCGCGATATGATCAATCGTTTCTGGTGTGACGATTTCCGTACCGTCTTCAGCGTAGAAGATTGGAAGTGGTACACCCCAAGCGCGTTGACGTGAGATGACCCAGTCGCCGCGGTCTTTAAACATGTTGTGAAGACGTGTTTCGCCCCACTCTGGTACCCACTGGACGCCTTTGATCTCATCAAGGATTTCCGCACGGAAGTCTTTGATTGAAGCGAACCACTGTGGCGTTGCCCGGAATATGACCGGTTTTTTCGTCCGCCAGTCGTGTGGATACGAGTGTTTGATGAACGATAGTTTTAAGAGAGCGCCTGCTTCTTCGAGGGCGAGACCGATTTCTTTGTTCGCATCCTCATAGAACATGCCTTCAAATCCAGGAGCTTCTGCTGTCATGACTCCTTTATCGTCAACTGGGCAAAGGACGTCAAGACCGTACGCTTGACCGATGCGGAAGTCATCTTCCCCGTGACCTGGAGCTGTATGAACGACACCTGTCGCTTCTGCTGTAACGTGATCGCCAAGCATGACGAGTGATTCACGATCGTAAAGCGGATGTTTTGCCTTGATGTACTCGAAGTCCGCACCATTGAAGACACGTCCGACTGTTGCATCTTCCCATCCGAGTGCTTCGATGACTTCAGGAACGAGCGTTTCCGCTACGATATAGCCTTTTCCTTGATATTCGATCCGCGCATACGTCAATTCCGCACTGACAGAGATTCCAAGGTTCGCTGGAATCGTCCATGGTGTCGTCGTCCAGATGACGAAATTATCCGTCGGCTCTAAGATGTTTTTTCCGTCCATGACTTGGAACGCGACATAGATGGCAGCTGATCGTTTATCTTGATATTCGATTTCTGCTTCAGCTAGTGCCGATTCAGAAGACGGTGACCAATAGACTGGCTTCTTCCCTTTATAGATATAGCCTTTGTTCGCCATATCTCCGAATAAACGAATTTGCGCTGCTTCAAATTCTGGTTGCAGGGTGATATATGGGTTGTCATAGTCACCGAGTACGCCGAGGCGTTTGAATTGCTCGCGTTGGTGATCGACTTGTTCGAGCGCATATTTCGCACATAATTCACGGAATTCCGCGACCGTCATCGATTTACGATCAACGCCGGCTTTTTGAAGTGCTGTTTCGATTGGTAATCCATGTGTGTCCCAACCTGGTACGTACGGAGACTGGAATCCATTCATCGATTTATAACGAACGATGATGTCTTTTAGGACTTTGTTTAATCCGTGACCCATATGGATATCACCATTCGCATACGGAGGACCGTCGTGGAGGATGAACGTTGGTTTCCCAGCGTTCTTTTCCTGTACGGCAGCATAGAGGTTCATTTCTTCCCAACGTGCTTGCATATCTGGTTCACGTTTAGGTAAATTGCCTCGCATTAAAAACTCAGTTTTCATCATCAATAAGGTTTCTTTGTAATCCATCTGACCATCTCTCACCTTTCGCTTTAAAAGTACAAAAAAAGCCAAGCTCATCCCTGAGATAGGGACGAGCTTGGCTGAACTCGCGGTACCACCCTACTAATCCTGTTCATCAGTTCGATGACACAGGACCGCTTAAGTACTCGATAACGGGAGTGAACCGGCATGGCTTACTGTTCAGCGAACGTTCAGTCATGCACTCTAAGGGGATACCCCATCTTTTTCGTTGCTCGGGCTCCCACCGTTCCCCGATTCGCTGTCAACCGTCCAAGATGCGACGTGTCCTTATCATTGATTTTATTTATACGACATCGTCGTCATTATACGCAACTGCCGGAACATCGTCAAGCGCTCCACGAGAAGAGAAATCAAACGCATCCCAGTCGTGGCTCGTCAACAATTCCATCTGTGCATCGATCAACACTTTAAACCGGTTGCGGTAAAGCTCGATTTTCTTGCGCATCTGCTCCACTTCGAAGTCTGTCCGTTGTGCCCGGCGTTGCGCCGCATCTTGCAACTGCTCTGCTTCACGTTCTGCTTGCTTTAGGATCAAGCTCGCTTCTTTTGAAGCATTGGCTTTGACTTCTTCAGCCGCTTCCTGTGCGACAATGATCGATTTGTTCAATGTTTCTTCCATCGAACTGAAGTAGTCGACGCGTGCTTGCATATTTTGGATGACTTCCTGTTGTTGACGATTCTCACGTAACAACAATTCAAAGTCCTTGATGACTTGATCTAGGAATTCGTTCACTTCATCTTCGTCATAGCCGCGAAACTTTCGTGTGAACTCCTTATTATGAATATCGAGTGGCGTTAATGGCATGATGAATTCCTCCTCCGCATTTATCTTATCCTTTTAAAATACCGTATTGTAGCTTGATCCGGTCACGTTTTGTTGATCCGAGGATTGCAATCAACTTGACACGTCCCGTTCCACGCAAGGAAAGCAAGTCACCTTCTTCTAGCATGAAGCTTGAATCATCCACTACTTTATAATTGACCTTACTTTCACCTTGTTTAATGAGCGTCTGTGCTTTTTGACGTGAGAAGCCTAGAATTTCACTCACGACCGTATCGAACCGAAGTGAACTGACGAACCCAAGTGTCTCTTCCCACTCTTGATCCTTCACTTTCAAACGGTCTTCCGCCTCAACACGCGAAAGACGAATCTTCGTCTTCCCTGCTCGTTCGACGTTTGCTTCGATATAGGTCGCGACTTCGTCCGCGACGGCAAATTGTACTTGATCCTGGATGATGACGTCGCCGAATTTGGCTCGTTTCAATCCGACGTTCAATAATGTACCGGTGACTTGACGATGAGAAAGTTCAACGAATTTAGTAGGATAATGAATGCGATAGATGGAAATGTCAAAGTCATCCGCGTTGTATTCATAATAATCTGGTGCGAGGATTGCCCGTTTACGTTCAGCGCCTTCGAAACCGCCCTCAAAAAAGAGGGCGCATTTCGAACCGACGAGTTCTTGTGTGATTTGTTGTTCACGTGGATCTAAGAAATCCGTTAATTTGAACGTATAGGTCGCTTCCACATGATCGATCCAGTTCAAGACTGAATCGACGAATTCCCGCTCGCTTCCACGATAATGATCGTATACGCTCATACTAAAAAGATTGCTCGAATGCCCGATTGAGCCAAGTTCAAGACGAGGAAGGCTACAATCGGCGAGATATCCAGCATGCCCCCGATAGGCGGGATGATACGACGGAAGGGCGCTAGGAATGGCTCGACTAACATCGCGAGCACTTGTCCGAATTTCGAATCACGGGCATTCGGGAACCACGATAGCAGGATATAAACGATCATGACGTAACTGTAATACTGTAATAACGTACTCAATGTACGACCAATTGCGTACATCACTTGAGAATCCATACTTACCACCCCTTATGATTAATATCATCTTCTCCAAGAAGATTCGAGATGCTACCAGCCAACTCGACGTTGTTCGGAACACAGAGGAGGGTATTCTGACTGATCGTCGTAATCGTTCCATCGAGAGCGAAGACGACACCAGATAAGAAATTGATCATCTGTCGTGATTGATCTTTTGACATACGCTGCATATTGACGATGACAGCACGGTTCTGACGAAGATGTTCCCCGATTTCCTGGGCTTCGTTGAAGACACGTGGTTCACTCAAAATGACTTGCGATTTCGTTTTTTTCGTCGCATGAAGCGGCGCGATATTCGATTGTCTCACGCTGTCCTCCTTTTGAGTAACACTTGGGGTAGATTCCTCGTAATACTCTTCATACTCTTGTTGTGAAGCACCTCTACCTTTATTTATTGTAGCATCATTTTCATATTCAAGTTCATCTAAATCGTCGCTGTTGCCGAGAAATAGATTTTGCATTTTTGATTTAAAACCCATATCCATTCTCCCTTCTTCTCGTTTAGGTGTGAACGAGCGTCGTCCCGATTCGGACGAACGTCGCCCCTTCTTCGATGGCGATCTCAAAATCAGACGACATTCCCATAGATAACTCCATACATGGAGCATACGACAATTTTTTCGCCTTGACCTCTTCTTGCAATGTTTTTAATGAACGAAATACCTCACGGATACGCGTCGTATCTTCCGTTAACGGTGCCATCGTCATCAGTCCGATGACACGAATCGCTGGATACTGACCGATTTCATGTAAGAACGAAGGTACATCCTCAGGTGCAATGCCTTGCTTCGATTCTTCTCCGGAAACATTGACTTGAATGAAACAATCAATGATTCGGTCCGTTCGTTTATTGATCTCTTCCGCCAAATGAAGACGGTCGAGGGAATGCAGCACGTCAATGGCATCAATGATTTGACGAACTTTACGTGTCTGTAACGTACCGATGAAGTGCCACGTACATGCCGTTCGTCCGAGCTCTGCCTGTTTTTCGAGTAGTCTATCCGGGCGATTTTCACCGAGATGTGTCACACCTGCTGCTAATAATTCAGAAGCAACTTGACTTGAGACTGATTTCGTCACGCCAATCAACTGTACCTGCTTTTCAGAAGAACTCTTTTCGCTTGCTTGTTCCATTCGTTTCGTAACCTCTTGTACATTATCAAGAATTGACATCCAATGACTCCTTTACGATCAAACTTGCAAAGCGACCACCATGGTCGCCGTGGCGATAAGAGAAGTAATCTTCCGCCTGACAGTGTGTACATAGACCTGAGTCCAGGACATCACCGACTCCACAACGCTCAGCTAGCGCAGCGTTCGTTTTTTGTAGCGATAACATCGCTTTTCCATCTTCCTTGCGTATGTAAGGAGTCTCATCGAGTTCAAGCGCATCGATTGCATCGATGACGGGTTGATCGACTTCGTAACAACAATCACGGATTGATGGACCAATGACCATTTGAATCGATGAACGACTCGCACCCGCACGTTCCATTTGCTTGACTGTTTCCTCGACGATATTGCCGACAGATCCGCGCCAACCGGCGTGCGTATTCGCGATGATTCCTGTCGTCGGATCACAGAAGACAAGCGGAACACAGTCAGCGAAGAGCATCATCAATAAAACATTCGAATCAGTTGTCACCAATCCATCTGTACCCGGAATCGCTGTTTCGTAATCCAAAGCACCGCGCCCAGAGTCAAGTGTCGTCACCTGTTCGACGTGATTTCCGTGAACTTGCTGTGCCCAAATCGAGTTCTCGAGGGATAGATCAAGCTGACGTGCGATGACTTGTCGGTTCTGGATGACACCGTCGCGGTCATCGTTGACATGTAATCCTAAATTTCCGTTTTCATGAGGGGCAGCGAACTTCGTCGTAAAGGCGGCACGTACGGTACCTGTCGGTGTATCCCATTTGATCCATTGTCCAAACATGTTCATGCCTCCTTTGATTTTAAAAAAAAGAGGCGCCGCTTTCGCGACACCTCATCGTTTAGCAGTCGTGTCACTGGAACATCGATCAACGATTATTCCGGCGAAGGAAAGATGGGATGTCCATCGTTTCTTCGACATCTGGCGCTTTAGCCGGTTCAGGATTCGAGCTGACAGGTGTTTCTTCGACTTGTGGTTTTGACTCCTCTGTTGGTGGTGGAGTCGCTTGTTTTTTCTTTAGAAGATTCTTCATCATCTCTTGTGCCGATGGAATTTCGAAATCGAGTGGTTCGTTTTCGAACTCTGTCGCGATGACTGTAACGATGATTTCATCTTCGAGGTTATCGTTGATGACAGAACCGAAGATCAAGTTGACTTCCTCATCGGCTGCACTCTGAACGATTTGTGCGGCTTCCGTCACTTCGTACAAGCTAAGGTTCGCACTACCCGTGATGTTCATCAGAACACCTTTTGCGCCTTCGATTGATGTCTCAAGCAACGGACTCGAAATCGCTTTTTTCGCTGCTTCCGTCGCACGGTGTTCGCCTGTTGCGACACCTACACCCATCAATGCAGAACCTTTTTCGGTCATGATCGTCTTCACATCGGCGAAGTCGAGGTTGATGAGACCAGGTACGGCGATCAAGTCGGTAATACCTTGTACGCCTTGACGCAAGACGTTATCCGCTTCTTTGAACGCTTCAAGCATTGGTGTGTTCCGATCAACGATTTCAAGCAACTTGTCGTTCGGGATGACGATTAACGTATCGACTTTTTCTTTGAAGTTCTGGACACCTGAAACAGCATGTTGCATCCGTTTGCGTCCTTCAAACATGAATGGTTTTGTAACGACACCGACTGTCAATGCGCCGATCTCTTTTGAAATCTCCGCGATGACAGGAGCAGCTCCCGTACCCGTTCCGCCACCCATTCCCGCTGTGACGAAGACCATGTCAGCGCCAGAAAGGATTTCCGTTAATTGCTCACGGCTCTCTTCCGCCGCTTTTTTACCGATTTCCGGATTGGCACCCGCACCGAGACCGCGTGTCAATTTAGCACCGAGTTGCAGTTTTACGTCAGCTTGTGACATGTTCAATGCCTGCGCATCCGTGTTTACTGCGATGAATTCTACGCCTTGGACACCGTGTTCAATCATTCGGTTGACGGCGTTCGAACCGCCACCACCTACACCGATGACCTTGATTTTTGCTACTTGGTCCATCATTTCATCAAAATGCAACATAAAAAGGGCCCCCTAATATTTTTTACTCATTGGATTTTTTGTAGGCATTAACCAAAGAATTTCTCAAAGAAACTGCTGAATGACTTTTTCTCTTTTGGAGGCTGTTCACGTGTCGACCGTTCTTCTCGAACAGGTGTCGCTTGTTCGTTCATGAGCAGTGCATCCTGTTCACGTCCGTGTGCTACGACTTCCTTCTCTTCCGCGCGGTCGAAACCTGATTTCGATACGGCGCTTCGTGAAAGTACATAACGTAACATACCAGCTGCGACGGCATACTTCGGATGACGAATACCAAGACTAGCAGGTTGATAGACATTGACGCTCTGCTTGAAGATTCGTTTCCCGAGCTGGTCAATTCCCGGCAATGAAGAACTTCCGCCACACAAGATTAAACCGCTGTTCATATGAGCGTATCCGGCTTGCGTCATTCGTTTTTGAATCATCTCGAAGATTTCTTCAAGTCGCGCTTCTAACACGAAACCGATTTCTGATTGTGGCTCGAAACGATGTTCCCCGTTGATCGTGACGTAAGAAACTTTCTCTTCCGGATCACCGAGTGCTTCAAGTGCAACACCGTACTCTTCTTTTGCGAGCTTCGCATCTTGATATTTACAATTCATCTTATACGTCAAATCACGTGTCAGATGATCGCCACCGTATGGCAACGTCGTCGAGTAGACGAGATCATTCTTTTCATAGATGGAAAGTGTCGTCGTCTCATGTCCGATGTCAATGATTCCAACACCGAGTTCGAGTTCATCAATCGATGCTGCGATTCTAGATACCGCTAAACTCTCCAGCACATATCCAGCAAGCTCTAAACCAGCCCGTTCAATGGAACGTTTAATGCTATGTAGGATCGTCTTTGCTCCGATGATGAGCTTCCCTGTTACTTCGAGACGATAACCAATCATTCCTCTAGGATCAGTGATCTCCGTTTGCTGATCGACCGTAAACGTCTTCGGCAGAACATCGACGACACTGAGTTCGTTTGGAATTCGCATGACCATCGCAGAATGCAGAACATCTTTCACGTCATCATCCGTGATTTCATTGTCCTCACCTTTGATCGATGTCATCCCCTGGCAATCCTTCACTTGAATGTGTTCGCCAGAAATAGCAACATATACTTCACCAATTGGTTCACCAAGTGTACGTTCCACTTCCGTGACCGCTTGTTTAATGGCATGTACCGTTTGATCGATGTCAACGATGACACCTCGTTTAACACCCGCGGATGGTGCAGAACCTTCAGCAAGAACGTTCAGCGTTCCACCAAGTAGTTCACCGACGATGAGTTTCACCTCCGATGTCCCTATGTCGAGTGCGGCAATCGTACCTTTCGTTTCCATGGGAGTGACACCTCCACTTTCATAATACTAATCCTTTTTATTCCTAATTATATTCTAGGAACAGGACAGGCTTCTTCTCGTTTAAGTCTACACTATATAAATACTTACGAAAAGAAGTTATTGCCCGTCTTAGCGTTCGAATAGATTACGATTTGATGACGATTCGAATAACAGTCGACGAATGAAAACACACGTTTGTTTTTTTGTTCATCAGCCCTTTACGAATCTTCTATTTTTTCCCTTTATATGGTTTGAAATAGATACCGCCATCAATTGTAATTGTTCCCGTCTTTCCTTTCGGTAAGGCAGAAATGACCTTCACGTACTCATTCAAGGAATTTGAAAAGGCAGACGTACTGAGTAATACCGTATTCCCATCCGTCATGAATAACTTCAGACCGCCTTTGTCCGTCTTATCGTTTGCGACGATTTCGGAAATCCGGCTCCGTACTTTCGGCTCAATTTTAACGAGTTCCTTCGTCAATCGATTTAATGACTGATCCGTGAATCCTGTCAAGATCGGAGCATCGAATAGTTCTTCCTTCGACTTTCCAGGAATGATTGTTCCGTCCGCAAGCACGATCCGGTCTCCCGGTTTATCCTTCGCGTAAGCAATCTCTTTCTCTTCCGTCACCGTCACGCGATATTGATGCAAAAACTGTTTTTGCATCGTCGCTTCTTGAATACCCGGAACCTTCTCGATTCGCTCAAGAACGTCTTCCTCCGATACATTAAAGGCGTGTGTTTCCTTCACCTTAATCCCGGACGCTTGCAAGATATCAGCAGACTTCACATTGACATTACCATCGATATCAAATTGAGCAACCCGAGAATAACTCGATTGTAGATAAAAGACGACACCGACCAATAGACCAATCAGAATCAGGACATAAATGAGTCTTCGGTTGGCTTTTTTGCGACGTTGTTCACGGATATAAGGTATCTTATCCTCGAGACTACGGACGTTCTCGTCCTCTTGTGGTCGTCCGACCGCTCTCCGTTCCCTCACGTCTCATTCCCCCTCTATACGTAACAGTTCATTTCCCTATCGGTCTTTTCCTGCAATAGTTTAGTTTTTTTGTGCCGTCAATCGTAACAATTCATCAACTAAGTCCCGTGAAGCATTCGGCATACCGAGGGCAAGCGCCGCTTCAGACATCATTTGTTGTTGTGCTAATGCTTTTTCACATGCCTCAAACAACCGATCACCCGTTAGCTCTTGTTCACGAATCAATAGACTCGCACCTGTCTCGACAAGCGATGAGGCATTGACCTCTTGATGATTTTCCGTCACGTAAGGACTCGGGATGAGCACACTCGGTAAGCCGAGTGTCGTCAGCTCTGCCAGTGTGCTTGCTCCCGAACGCGAAATGACGAGTTGACTTGCTTTTAAGATGTTTGGTAAATCATATACGAATGGGCGAAGTTGAATGCGTTCTGGTACGGAACCAACGCGTGACACAATCGTATCGTAATGAATTTGACCAGTAACGAAGAGGAGCGACCATCCTGCTTGCTCGACCTTTGGCATCATATCGACGACTGCTTCGTTGATCGCCGGTGCGCCACGACTACCGCCATAGATGACGATGAGAGGGCGTCCTTCCTCAAAACCGAAACGTTGTCGCTCTTCAAGCGGATTGATGTTGAGCTCTGCCACTTCAGAAGCACGCGGATTTCCGATTAAAACCGTCTTCGCTTCATTCTTACCGAAGTGATGCCCAGATCCTTTAAAAGAGAGTGCAACCCGATCCACATACCGAGCTAAGAATTTATTCGTGATACCAGGCAGACTGTTTTGTTCATGAACGAGTGTCTTGAAACCCATTTTTGCAGCCGTATACAATACCGGTCCACAAACGAACCCACCTGTACCGACGACGATATCCGGTTGGAACTGGCGCAGTAGTCGACGAACACGCCGGACGCTCTTGACGAATCGGATGCCGGTCTTGACGTTTTCGAATGACAAGGAACGACGGATACCAGAAATCTCAATCGATTCAAATGAAATTCCCGCGCGACGGACGATATCCGCCTCGAGACCATTTTCTGTTCCGATATAGAGGACCTCACACGGCATGCGTTGTTCGAGCTCCCGAATCATGGCGAGTGCCGGATAGATATGACCACCTGTACCGCCTCCAGAGACGACGATTTTCATACTGTTGTTCCTCCTACTTCATGTACGGCACGAACGAAATGATCGCCGCGCTCTTCATATGTCTTGTATTGATCCCAACTTGCAGATGCTGGTGACAGAAGAATGATGTCGCCGGGTTGCGATACTTCAAACGCTACTTTCACGGCTTCATCCATCGCCTCAACGACAGTTGACGCATAGCCATTTTCTGACGCAAGCGTTCCGAATCGATGACCCGTTTCACCAAGTCCGATGACATGTTTGACATGCTTCATTGCATCGAGTAACGGTGTCAAATCCGCTCCACGCTCGAGTCCGCCACATAACCAGATGATGGGTGCCGTAAATCCGGATAACGCCGCTTCCGTCGCAACATTATTCGTCGCTTTTGAGTCGTTGTAAACTTTTCGTCCAGCAACTTCACCAACGAACTGTGTCCGGTGCTCTACACCACCGAACGTCCGTAGAACATGTTGAACGTCAGATAATGCTAAGTTAAATGGTTCGACGAGTGTTAAGGCTGCGAGAACGTTCTCGACATTATGCCCACCACCGAGAGCCAGTTCATCAACAGGTAAGATACTCGTTCCATTGATTGTCAACGTATCGTTTATGACTTCTGCATACGCCGATTGACGACGAGAGAACAAGAGCGGCGTTACTTCAGCAGTCTTTCCGAGCGCATTGACGGAAACATCATCGGCATTCAAGACAAGACGATCTGTTTCTTTCATGTTCTTAAAGATCCGGGCTTTCGCTTCGCCATACGATTGAAAATCACCATGATAATCCAGATGTGCCGGTGATAAATTCAAAAAGGCTGCCGTGTACGGTCGGAACTGCTCGATCCCCATCAATTGAAAACTTGATAATTCGATGACGATGATATCGTCCTGTTTCGCCTGACATGCGATTTCAATTGCCGGGAATCCAATGTTTCCTGCCAAATGTACACGCCGAGTACCGGTTTTCAACAACTCATGGACAAGCGTCGTCGTCGTCGTTTTCCCGTTCGATCCTGTGATGGCAATCCACGTCGCATCTGTTGCTTGATACGCCAGCTCTACCTCTGTCCAAACCGGAATGTCGCGTCGTAGCGCTTCTTGTAGCAGATCGATGTGATACGGAATCCCTGGATTCTTGACGATCAGATCGATGTCGTCGAGTAGTGTGAGCGGATGCTCACCGTAGACCGTCTTAACGTCGAGTGATGCAAGCGTTGCTTGATCACTCTCGGACGGCGTTTTCCCGTCATTGACCGTTACTTCTGCACCAACACTCGCTAAATACCGAGCTGCTGCGATTCCACTTTTCGCCGTTCCGAGAACGAGCACTTTTTGATCATTCCATTGTCGTTGTTCCATTGTTGAATCGCTCACTTTCTCTCTTCTTTTTTATTACACGAATAGATAGGCGATGAATGCCATCAAACAGCTGATTCCTGCGAATGTACCGACGATCCGCCATTCGCTCCAACCGACCATTTCGAAGTGGTGGTGAATTGGGCTCATTTTGAAAATTCGTTTCCCTGTCGTCTTAAAGGAGATGACTTGTAGAATGACTGATAATGTCTCGACAACAAAAACGATACCGATTAAGACGAGTAGTAATTCCAGTTTTAAGACAATCGATAGACCTGCTAGTGCAGCCCCAAGTGCTAGTGAACCTGTATCTCCCATGAAGATCTTCGCTGGGTGCGCATTGAATAACAGGAATCCGATCAATGCACCGACTGCTGAGAAAGCAAAACAAGCAGCGCCTACTTCATCCGCGATAAACCAACTGTATAATCCGAAGAACAAGAATGTTGGAATCGCTGTGAACGACACGAGACCATCTAGACCATCCGTCAAGTTGACTGCATTTGAGAAGCCGACTAACCAGAACAAGGCAACGAACGGATAGACGATACCGAAATCAAGCTCAAAATCTGTAAATGGAATCGATAGATACGTCGCATCACTCGTAAATCCACCACTCAACCAGACGAATAACAATCCGACGACGATTTGTCCAATTAATTTTTGTTTCGAATTCAGACCAAGGTTACGTTTCTTGACGACTTTGATGTAATCATCAATGAAGCCGATCACGCCATAAGCAAGTGTTAAAAACAGTAACGATAATTGTGTTGTCGATAGATCGCCCATGACGACTGCACCGAGAACGCTGACGATCATCGCGACAAGAATGACGATTCCACCCATTGTCGGTGTTCCTGATTTGACCTGATGCCATTGCGGTCCTTCTTCCCGAATTTCCTGACCGAACTTCAATTGGTGTAGAAACGGAATCGCCTTTGGCATTATAAGTAGTACAACAAGAAATGCAAGAATAAGACTGATGAATAATGTGATCATAGCAGACACCCTTTTTCAAAAATTAGTTTTCGTTCAGATAGGTTAATATCCGTTCGAGCGCCATCCCACGTGACGCTTTCAATAAGACGATTGTTCGTTCTCCGAGCAGCGAATACAATCGTTTTGCAGCCTCCTCGACAGTTGCTGCGAATTGGATTTGAACAGACGGGTCGCTGATTCCTTCAGCAATCCACGCGCCTTTCTCCCCTACTAGGATAGCATGCGAAACGGGTAACGCAATCCGCTTTCCGACCGAGGCATGTAATAAGCGTTCTTGGTCCCCTAATTCATACATATCGCCGAGGACGAGAACTCGTGTCGTATACCCTTCCAGCGCAGTGACGGTCTCTATCGCCGCATTCATCGATGTCGGACTCGCGTTATACGCATCATTGATGACTGCAGTCTCCTCAAAGAGCAGTCGTTCCATCCGCATCGGTGTCAATTCAACAGCATCGAACCCTTCTTGAATCCGGGCGTCTGTCACGCCAAGTGCACGTGCTGTCGCGATCGCGTATGCTGCATTTCGGACTTGGTGCTTTCCTAACACTGGCAGATGAAAAGCGGTGCCATCGTAAGTAAAGACCGTCCCAAAGAATGTTGCTTCCTTCGTTTCGATCCGGTACGTATTTCCGATCTGATAGCCGATCTTCTCCGCTTCGACTTCTGCGAGAAGTGGTTCGTCACCATCAACGAATAAATGACCACCTGGCTTGAGTCCGGATTGAATCTCAAGCTTCGCTTTGGCTATGCCACTGCGTCCACCGACTTGCTCCGCATGCGATTCGCCGATATTCGTGACGAGTGCGATATCTGGCTCAGCTAGATTCGATAGGAATTCAATATCGCCAAATCCGTTCATTCCCATCTCAAGCACAGCGACTTCCGTATCAGCCGGCATCATGAGAATCGTTAACGGCATTCCGATATCCGAATTGAAGTTTCCTTGTGTCTTATGTGTCTTGAACGTCGTCTTGAGTACACTTTCGACCATGTCCTTCGTCGACGTCTTCCCATTCGATCCAGTGATGGCGACGATTTTTGGCGCAATCTGCATTAAGTATCGTTTTGCGATTTGTTGCAGGGCAACCAATGGTTCATCAACTTCCAAGAAAACGACATCGATATCTGGTCGATCAATGCCTTTCTTCCATAAGGTGACGATCGCTCCTTGATTTTTTGCACCTTCAAGGAATCGATGACCATCAACGCGCGCTCCCTGAATCGGTACATAGAGACCGTCTTCCAGTTGCGCGCGCGAATCCGTTGCAAAGTGCCGGACGACACGGTCGTCTTTGACATCGAGATGCAACCATTCAGCGAGTTGCGTAATTGTTAACATGATATATACCTCCATTCGATGACAGCAAAAGAGGACGAATGCAAAAGTCAACGAATGACTCCTGTTCGTCCTCGTCTTCCTGTAGAAATCAGGAAACTTGCTCTACCGTTACTCTTTAGGTTCAGCTAGTTCGACCGTCAACTTTCCATTTTCCTTCACTAGTGTACCAGTTCGAGCCGATTGTTTGGTTACAAAACCTTTACCGATGACGTCGAGCTTCAAATCATATAAGCTGACAAGCTTTTTGACGTCTCGTTGCGACCAACCGGTCAAATCCGGCATCTTAAACGTATTTGATGTTTTCAGCAAGACACGTTCTCCGCTGACAAATTCCTGTCCACGGGATGGAATCTGCGAAACGACTTCAGCACCATCGCCTAGGATGATCGCAACTGCCTCTTGTTCTTTTGCTAGGTCAGTCGCTTGTCGAGCACTCTTTTTGATATAACTTGGCGTGATCTTCGCTTTGACATCCACTGAATCCTTTTGCGTTTCCGGTTGGATGCTACGATACTGTAGTGCCGTATTCATGACACTTTTGAACACAGGACTCATGATGAGCGGACCAGAGACGGATGATTCGTTTTTCGATGGACGATCGACCGCGATGTACATGATCAATTCCGGATCATCTTTTGGGGCCATACCGATGAACGAGTGAATGAATTGTCCTTGAATATACTTTCCATTCTCAGAAATCTGAGCCGTACCGGTCTTCCCGATGACTCGGTAGTCTTTCAACTTATACATTTGACCTGTACCAAGCTTACTGTTGACGACACCGTCCAGTGCTTCGCGTGTTGCTTTTGCCGCTTCAGCAGAAATCGGTTTACCGACGACTTCTGTTTTCGCTCGGTATGGTGCCTTATCCGTATGATCCGCTTTTTGGATGATATGCGGTTTGACCATCTCGCCGTCTCCAGCGATTGCTGTCGCTCCTTGAAGCAATTGCATCGGTGTGACCGCAGTCGATTGCCCCCATGAGGTGATGAGCGCATTCAACGGTTTAGACAAGTCAGATTGACTATTTACTTCTCCCGAGATGTCTATACCCGTTCGTTGGTCAAAATGAAACTTCTTAAAGTAATCTTTATACCGTTCAATCCCAAGTTTTTCTGCTGTTAACTTCGAGAACATGACGTTTGAGGAGTGATAGACCCCTTCAATCATCGGGATGGTTCCCCAACCGACATCATTATAATCCTTGATGACCGTTCCTTTGTAGTTATAACTACCCGATTTATACATCTCATTCGGACGGAACACTCCCGCATCAATCGCCGCTGCGAGCGTAAAGATTTTCATCGTCGAACCTGGCTCGAATCGTGACGAGACGGCAAAATTCGTGAAATCTTTCATATCACGTAAATTCGGGTTGAACGATGGGCGATCCGCCATGGCGAGGATTTCACCAGTCTTCGCATCCATGACGATACCTGTCGCATTTTTCGGTTTGTACGTGTTGTACATTTTTTGCATCTCTTTTTCAAGTGACTGTTGGATTCGATGATCGATCGTTAAATAGAGATTCGATCCATCCTTTGGTTCGTTCGAGACACGTGACGCGCCTTGAATCAACGGATTACCGCTACGATCCTTTTCAAAGACACGAGCTCCGTAAGATTCACTTAAAGCATTATCATACTGCTTCTCGATTCCCATCTGACCTTGTAAAGCGACCCGACCATTTTCCTCGGTGATCTTTTGAACGAACCCAAGTGTATCAGACAAGAAGATACCGTTCGGATAGTATCGTTTCGGCTCTTCAATCATCCGGATGCCAGGAAGCTTCAGATTGTCGATTTTCTCTTTTTGATCAAGCGTCAAATCATTTCCTTTTTTTCCGAACTCAATTTGAGAACGGTCTTTGTTTTCAATCAGATAGGTCTCCAGTTCCTTTGTCGTCATCCCAAGAATCGGCGCAAGACCCTCAGCCGTCTTTTTAAAATCGACGATCGTCTCATCTGGATCTTTGACACCACCCAGTCGATAAACGCCAATCAGATGATAGGATGGAATGTTGATCGCAATCGGGGAACCGAGACGGTCGAAAATCTCGCCACGTTCTGCTCCAAGCGTTTCTTGAGACTCCCATCGTTTCTTTTCCGCGTATGCAATCATATCTTCACCGTGGAACTGTTTTGTCGTTGCTAAATACAAAAATCGACCAATGAACACAAAAAAGAGAGTAGCAAATATCACCATGATAAAGGCTACTCTCCAACGGGATTTTTTCAGTGGATTCATTTAGGAATCACCTTGATGTTCCCTTTACGCATATCAAGACCCTGTTCTTTTGCAATCTTATAAATCCGTTCCGGAGAGCTTAAGTTCGTGACCTCTAGTTGTAAACGTTCGTTTTCTTTTTGGAGTGATTGTGTGACTTGGTTCTCTTTCGCTAAATCACGGCTCACATTATACGCTTCGTTATGCGTACTGATCGTCAAACTCCCAAATAACACAAGACCACCAATCATCGCGCTGTATAAGAATTTTTCAAAGGGGTACAAGCGATACTTCGGACGGACGGCGACGCGACGCGCGATATCTTCCGTCTTTCGTGGTTCCTGAACAGGTTGTTGACGAACGGGTTGAACCGTTTGGACCGATTTACGAAGTGGTTCTGCCATTGGAATGCTCCTCTCAAGTTTCTTTCATTTTTTCAGCAACTCGTAATTTTGCCGATCGGGCGCGACGGTTATCATCGAGCTCTTCAACACCAGCCGTAATCGGCTTGCGTGTGACGAGTCGGAGTTCCGGCTCCATTTCGACGGGAATCATCGGTAACCCCGGTGGAAGCTCGGGTAGTGATGATTTTTCTTTGATTGCTTGTTTACACATGCGATCTTCAAGTGAATGGAACGTAATGACACATAGACGTCCACCGACCCGTAATAAATCAATGGCTTGGTGTACTGCACGGTCAAAGACATTCAGTTCATCATTGACGGCGATCCGGATTGCTTGGAATGTCCGTTTCGCAGGGTGACCACCTTTACGTCGTGCTGGTGCCGGAATCGCATCCTTGATCAATTCGACGAGTTCGAACGTCGTCTCGATCGGTCGCTCTTCCCGCGCTTTTTCGATTTTGCGCGCAATCTGTTTCGAGAACTTCTCTTCCCCGTATGTAAAGAAGATACGTACGAGATCATTGTACGGCCACTCATTGACGACTTCGTAGGCAGAAAGTGGAGAAGATTGATCCATGCGCATGTCGAGACGTGCGTCGTGATTGTAACTAAATCCCCGTTCCCCTTCGTCTAATTGTGGTGAAGAGACACCGAGATCGAATAAGATGCCGTCCACTTTCTCGACTCCATGTGCTGCCAACTGCTCTTTTAAATAAGCAAAATTACTCTTTATTAAAGTAAAGCGACCTTCATACGCCGCGAGACGTTCTGCTGCATGAGCGAGGGCGACATCATCTTGATCAAATGCATACAGATGACCTGTCGTCAGTTGCTTGACGATCTCTTCGCTGTGTCCTGCTCCACCTAATGTACAATCGACGTAAATGCCGTCGGGTTTAATCGCGAGTCCTTCGATCGACTCCCATTTCAATACTGTTTCATGCTCAAACATGTCCTGCCTCACCTTTCACTGTCCTTGAAGGACGTTACTCTTTTTCAATGTATCACATTCTCTCGTGAAAACGTTACGAAAATGAGACAGTTTCCTTGATTTATTTAACTTTTGTGTAATTTTCGCTAAAAAACCGAAAAAACCTGCTAGTTTCAGCAGGTTTAGAGGAAAATCTTCAGTTGATCACTCGCATTCGCTTCATAGGCTGTCCTTAAGTCCCGCACAAAATCAGGACCATGATGATTCAACCACGGGAGGACAGAATGCATCCGTTCTTGTGGCGCTCCATCAGGAAGGAGATGGTAAGCCGTCTCTTTATATTGCCGTGTTTGTCGATCAAACTGACGTCGATCTTCTGCTAGCAAACTAGCAATTGCTTGTTCGAGCTGTTTCTTGACCTTCTCACTCTTACTCGACGTCCGCAGTAAATGCTGTTCGAGCGAGAGAAACTCGGAGACGAAACTGTCTTTTAGCATCGCTGCCGTCTGCATACGTCCTGTCATCTTCTCTTCTGAATAGAGCGGAATCGGAACGCCTGAACGGACGATTTCTTCGAGCGATACCTCGAGTTTAGCAAGACGCTTTTCATCGCTATGACGCACGATTACCCCGCCCATGCGGGGAATCAATAGCGGCATCGTCCAATTCAGGTGATGAAAGAGCGGTCGTAAGCGTGTCCAGTATGCTAACTCCCCCGGACCCCCGATATAGGCAAGCGTCGGGAACAGGTAATCCTGCATCAATGGACGTGTGACGACACTGTTGGAGAAACGTTCCGGACTGGCGTACAGCAACGCGATCAATTCAAGCTCCGTATATTGCTTTCCTTGTTTCGTCTCGAATCCGTCTGCTGTCGGATAAAGCAACTGACGACCATGATCATCGACGAAAAGATGCGCCGCTTCCTCGTTCAAGAACGTATCCGGTAACTCTTGCGTCTGTGAAATACCATCCGTCAATGCTCGTCTAAATTCCGCATTGTCTTGAATCAACCGTTCAAAGAACGGAATCTCGAGTTCACGGACAGAATGTGTATCCGCATCAAAGAAGACGACATCATAATCGATCAATTCACCGATCAATTGCGAGAAAAACATCCCATAGGATGTACACGCTTCAACGATTTGCTTCAGACGCGCAATTAATCGTTTCGTATGAACCGTTTCTGGCATTGCTCGGAATGTCTCTTCGATGATTTCAAGAAGTGTTGCTTGATCAAAAGAGAGTCGACTGACCGAGCGGGCAATCGATTCTGTAGGTGCAACAGCGATTTTACGCGTTTGATAATCCGCTGTCGGAACGTAAACATGGTTAATCTCATCAAAATCGTGATCTTCGGTCGCGAGCCAAAAAATCGGAACGACAGGTCGCCCAAGTGTCGTCTCCGCCTGCTGCGCGACCTTAAGACAGGTCAACAATTTATAGATCGCATATAATGGTCCGCCAAAGATCCCCGTTTGTTGCCCTGTAATGACAACTTGAGCTTCACCCGTACGAAGCTTCGCGACGCGCTCCCGCAAACGCTCCGTCATGTTCGGATTTTGACGTTCAAGTTCGTCTGTCAGTGCCGCAAGATGCGGATAATGACGACCTTCGAGCAAGCGGCTCCTTGACGCTAAACCACTCTCACCAAGATGGTCGACATATGTTAAGAATTCTTCTCGTGAAGCACGATGCATCAACGAGTTATCATCGTATAAGGCTTCAAATGGTTGTACCTTCAAACAAAATCCCTTCTTTCTTACCTAACTGGTCAACTGATGAACAGTTGACGAATACCAAGTACGAACAGTATGAAATGGACGGGTAATGCCAGCAAGATGATGATCCGCCAACTGTGGCGAATCATTTGTCTCAAATCAACGTCAAGTTGACGAATTCGTTGCCAGAGCGCATTCAACGCAAATACCAACAACACGACGATGACGATCCACCCTAAGTAATTTGTTCCGGTCAAGGCAATCAATGCAACATGAATCGCATACAGAACGATGAACGTTCCAAAGTCGAGTGCAACTCGAACGGCCTTCCCATGTTTCCGAAATAGAAGTAGAAAGACGAGATACAACGCAATCAGGCTGAATAAAGGAAAAATGATGAAGACTGTCACTGCGGACCCTCCCTCTGTTTGATCTGTTCATAATAAAAAGATAAACGTGGCGTCGCAGTCGTCGCCTGACGTAATGCGTATCCAAGTATCGGTTCTACTTCCGTTCGTCGTCCATACTCAAAATCTCGTAACATGGAAGAACGATTTTTGCTCGTATTCTTCATGATCCGCTCGATCTCGGAATAAGTAATGTCATGGTGCGGGAAAATCGTCCGCATTTCGTCAAATAATTGATGGGCTTCTTCTCGATAAGGCATCTCTAACAAGGATCCATTCTCAACACCGTAATAAGCCGTCACTGGATTAATGACGACGTTGATGAATAGCTTCGTCAATAAAACGGCTTCCATATCTGACTCGAATTCAAAGCACAGTTGCTTTGACGACAAGTTCGCTACCTCTTGATTGCCGTAGCGGATGCGGCCATTTCCAGTATGCTGAACTTCAAACGGTGCAGTACGCATGGCACCATGTTCGACGACACCAAATAAGACATGCGGCAATTGCTCTTTCCATTTCAAATGATCCATTCCATTTTGCAGGAACATGACGGGACACGTCAGCCGTTCGAGGAATGGAATCACACTTTTTATATCATACGACTTTGTCGCGACAAACACCAAGTCTTCTGACTCGAGCCGATCAATCTTCCGGATCCGTACGAGACGACTCGCCTGTCCATCACGAATGATTGGTCGTTCCTCATCTTGTTCCTGTCGCACATAAAGCGTAACTGCATGCTCTTCCGATAAATAAGAGGCAAGCAACAACCCGATGGCACCCGCGCCAATGATTCCAACATTCATCTATTCATGTCCCCTTTCATGAAAAAAGCGACCTTAAAACCGATTTCTCGATTCGAAGGTCGCTTTTATACCGATCAATCAGCTTATTTGCTGACGATTTCTTTACCTTTGTACGAGCCACATGCTTTACAAACGCGGTGTGAAAGTTTCATTTCACCACAGTTTGGGCACTCGACCATACCTGGTACACGGAGTTTGAAATGAGTACGGCGAAGACGTTTGCGTGTTTTCGACGTTCTGCGGAATGGTACTGCCATCGTTGTCCACCTCCTTGAAAAAATACACTCGCCTTTACTTCAGAAATCAGGAATCCTGATCTTTTTTAAAGAACTGAGCGAGACCCGCGAGTCGCGGATCGATTTTTGGTTCGGTTTCCTCTGGATCTTCTTCAGAAAGAATCGTCCAGCCTTCCCCCTCAACCAACTGATTCTCTTCATCATCCCCATGCACTTGCACTGGCACATGAAGTAAAATCAATTCTTGCACGAGCGGTCGAAGATCGACCGTATTCCCGATCGGTACGTTGATGTCATCTGCTTCGTTCGAAACAGCATCGACCTCGAGCAGGAATGGCTCGATGGATTCAATCTCGAATGGATAAGCGACGTCACTTAGCGTCCGGGCATCCGGAAGCGTCATTTCGCCAGTGATCCGAAGATTGAATATTAATTGATTCGATGTAAACGATGCATTTGCACGAACGTGCACAGGTTGCACCGCCCGGATATCCGGATGGAGGGCGACTAGCTCATTGAGCTCGATCGTCTCGTTAACCTGAAGTTGACCCAGATTGCGCAATTTATTCAATTGCATCAGGGACCATTTCATCCGAATCACCTCAATTGCAACAATATGAATTATAGAGAGGACATCTTGTTTTGTCAATGTTTTTTCTTTACACTGAAATCGCTAGAGAACGAACACTTTTGGACGTCTTTATCCATATTACCGCACTTAATTCGGTTTGCAAAGGAGAAAGTTTTCATGAGGATGACAGCTATCATTTCAGAGTACAATCCGTTTCATAACGGACACTATTATCAAGCGACGACAGCACGACGGGAAACGGATGCCGACGTCATCGTCGCCATCATGAGCGGAACGTTCATGCAGCGTGGTGAACCCGCCTTTACAGACAAATGGACACGTGCTCAGGCAGCGGTCGCGAGCGGTGCCATCGATCTCGTTCTTGAACTCCCCTTCTATTTTGCTGTCCAGCGTGCTGATCGTTTTGCACTCGGTGGTGTGACGATTGCCGAGACGATCGGCTGTCAATCGCTTTCGTTCGGAAGCGAGTGTGGAGACATCGAACCTTTTCTGCATGCGTCAGCGGAACAGATCGAAGAGACACTTGCTTACAAGCAAGCGTTACACGATGGTTTGGCATCTGGTCTCTCTTCTGCTCACGCCGCTAGTCTAGCATTCAAGAGCGTCTCAGGAACGCTTGATTTGACACAACCGAACAATACGCTTGGCTATTATTACGCTCGCGCCGCAAATACCCTATCGCTTCACACGACGAAACGGATTGGAAGTGGCTACCACGACTTATCAACCGGAGACATCATGAGCGCCACCGCGATACGCGCCCATCATCAAACGCACGGTCAGCTGCTCGCACTTCCTGAACAAACCGAAGACGTCTTAGCAAACGCCTCTTTCGCCAACTTTTCGCACTATTATCCGTGGATTCGACAACGTCTACTGACAACCCCAGTACCCGAGTTGATACGAATCGCTGGGATCAACGCTTCGTTAGCGCCACGACTCATCGAAGGGGCGAAACAAGCAACGACGTTCGATACCTTTCTGAATTACGTCAAAACACGCCGTTATACGCGGACGAGCCTGCAACGTGCCCTGATCTATCTGTTGACCTCAACGACAGCAGAGGAGGTCGCACGGATTGATTACGACCATATTGATTTTGTTCGTCCCCTCGCCTTTTCAGAACGAGGACGACAAGCACTCAAAACCATCAAAACGCGGACTACCGTCTTCAGTACCTTTACGAGTCATCCTTGGCTAACGAAAGAAAGCCAAGTGACAGCTGCATATGCACTGCCCTTGGCTCGCTACGACGCGTTGCTCGAACACCGTCGTTTCCCTTATTTTGCTGGAAGTTCTTCTAAATAATCAATCGCATCTTCGACTGTCTTGATCGGAACGAGCTTCATGTTCGTTCCGAGTTTTTTGATGGATGGTTTTGCTTCTATGTAGTTCTCTCCTGCTGGTACGAACATGATTTCTGCTTCTGCCTCGTCTGCAGCGACCACCTTTTGCCACGCTCCACCAATCGGTCCTACCTTGCCGCCTTCTTCAATCGTTCCTGTGCCGGCGATTTTATGCCCTTTCGCCAAATCTCCCGGCGTCAATTGGTCATAGATTTCAAGGGTGAACATCATCCCAGCAGAAGGTCCTCCGACGTCTTCGACCTGAAACGCAATATCAGGATCCGTCGTCACGTTTGAGATCGGAAGCGGTTCGTAAATGCCGAGCCCGACGCGCTTAACCTCTTTGGATAACTGATCCACTCGAATCGTCGTCTTCTTGTCTTCCGATTTACGCGTGAACTGAATCGGAACAGCTGTTTTTGCTTTTTTTGCTTGAATCGTCTTCATGAAACCTTCGAATGACGTAATCGGTTTTCCGTCAATACTTGTAATGCGATCCCCTGCTTTCAGTTTCCCCTCAGCTGGACCACCGGGAATGACCCCAGAGACGTAAATCCCTTCGAAATCGACATCGACCTTTTGATCCGCCAATTCATACGCTTCGATCGTTGCGTTATGTTGCGCTTCTTCCATATACAGCTTCTGACGCGTTTCATACTGCGCGTCCGACTCGCCGTCGTACAGATAATCACTTACACTCGATGTTTCGGAGAACGGTAGAAATAAGCTTTCAATGAGAAAGTAAGGCGTGGCCCGACGTTGTGCGATCGTCAGCATCATCAAATCTCCCGGTTCCTTGTCGCCTCCAGATACTTCGATCAAATCTTCTGTCGACGTCGCATCACCTGGATAAGAGATGAAATAAGGAAGTGGTACGAAAAATACGATCAAGGCAGCAACGATAGCTGCTAAGGCGGGTTTCCAAGCTTTCATCACAGTTCTCCTTTCGTATATTTCTGACGTAGCGCCTCTTCGACGGAAGGCGGTACGAGATCGGCAACGGAAGCACCATATTTGGCAGCCTCCTTAACGATCGAAGAACTCAAGAAGGAATACTGATTATTCGTCATCATGAACAGTGTCTCGATTTGATCGTTCATCTTCTTGTTGATGGAAGCGACTTGCATTTCGTATTCAAAATCCGAAACTGCTCGTAGACCGCGGACAATCGCGGTTGCACCGACTTCCGCCGCATAATCGACAAGTAGACCATTAAAGGAATCCACCTTGATTTGAGGTAGGTGCGACGTCACATCGGCAATCAACTCCATCCGTTCCTGGACAGAAAAGAGTGGTTGCTTCGAAGAATTATTCAGTACGGCAACGATGATCTCATCAAAAATCGGAACGGCACGCTCGATGATGTCTAAATGTCCGTTCGTGATCGGATCAAAGCTACCTGGGCAAATGGCGATTCGTTTCATTCGTGGTCTTCCTCCGCTTCCATGAATTCGTACAATGTGATCGAGATGACAGCAGAATAACGAAGTCGACGCACGACTTCTAGCCGTCCGATCCGGTCCGGTAATTCAACAGCAGAGTCATGTTCACAGACGATGACACCGTTGTCCGTCAGCATATCATGTTGCTCTATGTATGTGACATGTTCCGTCAATCGCTCTTTTGCATAAGGAGGGTCTAAATAAATCAATTTAAACGGCTCTTCAGATGCGAGTTCCGCTAAAGCGATCGCTACATCTTTTTTCAAAACACGTGCTTGGTCCGTATAGTGCGTCGTTCGTAAGTTATCTTGGATCGTTTGGACCGCTTTATGGTGTTGGTCGACGAACACTGCCTCATCGCATCCTCTTGACAGAGATTCAATCCCAAGACCACCGCTCCCCGCAAACAGATCCAGCGCCCGTCCTCCATTGAAATAAGGACCGATGACGTTGAATAAAGATTCTTTTACCTTATCCGTAGTCGGTCGTGTCTGATCCCCTGGTACTGCTTTTAATCGTGTACCTTTCCGTTCCCCTGAAATGACTCGCATTTCCTTCATTCCTTTCAACAAAGAAGCGACGAGGATGTCCTCATCGCTCCATGGATTATGCTTCTTCTGGCATTTTACCTTTTTTGTTCGCGAACGTCTCCGTGATGAACGGTCGTTCTGAACGTTTGATCGATTCGACGAACGGGAGAGTCGAAATGACTTCCATCACCTGTTCATGTTGATCTAAATCGACATATAGATGAACGTATCGTTCACGTTTAGACGTAAAGTAGACGTTCCCGTAACGGCGTAATTGACGGGATGCTTTCATCGCATTGACATAGACGATGAGTCCCACTCGTTCCTTGATCACGCCAGCCTACCCCCTTCATCTTCGTTATCCGCTACAGCTACAGCTGCCACCGGTCGAACAACCTCCAGCGCATCCTTGATCGAAGAAAGGATTTCCCGTCGGTACTTTAATTTGCGGTGATACTTCCCCAGCGAGCTTCAGACTGATTTGTCCGAGTAACGTTTCGAGTTGTTTTTCCGCCTTTTTAAACTGCGCGACTTCCTCTTGTAAATCAAGTCGCCGTTTGACTTCGTGGACCTTTTTCGTGATCGTCTGATAGTCAGGATGGTACCGTCCGAATCGCTGTACGAGTTCGTAGTCCTCCTTGACTTGATGAAAATCGCGAATGACAGCCTGTGCCTCTACTGACTCTTGCTGTGCTTGTTTCGCACATCTATATGCTTGCCCCGTTTCACTTTGAGCGAGAGATCGAATGAGGTCTTCCGCTGCGTTGATGAGGTCAATCGTCTTATCGGTATATATCACAACGAATCTCCTCCTTAACTTTACCATCTTATCATAACATTTCTCTCCCTCCTAGCCTGTTGAATTGTGTATAATTTGTTCAGAAGGAAGGAATGAACTTTATGCAACTGCTCTCTTTTAATATGTTCCGGACGATTGGAATCAAGACGGAACATGCCAAGTCAGATTATCACTTTGATTCCTTAAAAAAAATCGAACAGGCGGATGTCGTCCTGTTCCCGGAATACTGGCAAATCCACTCGATCATCTACGGAATGAAAAAACCGATTTTCCCGTCGGCTGCTACGTTCCACTTAGGTCATGACAAGATTGAGATGACGCGGATTTTTCAAACCGTCATTCCGGATAACATCCCTCGGACCGGCATCTACGGAAAAAATGAATTCACTGTCGAACGTGTCTTACGAGAATTTTCGTTTCCGTTCGTTGCTAAGACAGTTCGTAGCTCAATGGGACAAGGTGTCCATCTCATCAAAAATGAAATGGACTGGAAGAAATACACGGATACACACGAGACGTTCTACATTCAGGAGTACATTCCGAATGAGAAAGACTTACGTGTCGTCGTCGTCGGCGATCAAGTCCTTGCTGCGTACTGGCGCGTCGGTGGTGCTCAATTCTTAAATAACGTCGCTCAAGGTGGTGTCCTTGATTTTGATGATGTGCCACAAGGAGCAATCGACTTCGTGCTCGCTCTAGCGAAACAGCTCGATATCGATCACGCTGGTTTTGATCTCATCATCCGTGACGGACAGTGGTACGTTCTTGAGTTCAATGTTTTCTTCGGTGGAGAAGGACTCAATCATCTTGGTATCCACGCACCGGATACGATTCTTGAATATGTCGAACGAAAATATGGAAGTTCATGAATTCTTCAAAATGACTTCACATCTTTTACGTCATCGTTTCGTTCATTATGGTATGATAGTTTGGAAAGACTAGTATCTACTAGCAAACTGGGGTATAGGGGGATTCAAACATGAAGTTTGAACAATATGGTATCGAAGGCAAGGAACTGAAGTTCGGTCTTCTCGAAACAATCATGGAACATCACCGCTTCGTTCGTGAAGGACAGTGGGATTATGAACGCGCGATGTACGACATGAAGTACGAAAAACAATCAACAGGTGAAGTATTCTACCTGCGTGTTCCTGTCTATGCGATCCAAGGCGAGATTGAAGATCGCCATGCTGTCGTTCGTATGATGACACCACTTCTCGGTAAACACTACTATCCACACGGTGTCGAGTATGATGAGACGTTCCCTCCAGAAATCGTCAAAGACTGCGAACGTCGTTTAGCAGCATTGCTCGAAACACTCGAAAAATAAGACTCACACGTAGAGGTTCCAATTAGGAGCCTCTATTTTTTTGTTCTTCATTCCAAACAAAAAAAGCTAACGACCTCGCATCATCTACGAAGTCATTAGCTGTTCTGCCCATCTGATTGTTATTCCTTAAAATACACGAAACCGCTTTTAACGCGCGACGAATTGTACGTAGGATACGACATCGTCTCCGAGCTGAATCCCAAGCTGCTCGCGTACATGAAGATAAAGTGCGTGAAGTGACGTTGCCGGTGCATTGACCTTTACGCTAAATGCAATCTCTTCCCGGTCCATCCGTTTGATCCGGGAGTGATGGATTCCATAATCTTCGACCGCACAAGCAAGTAATTCCTCGATGGCTTGAATAGAGACGGTAACATCTCCTTGCATGTACTCTTCATATGTCATCTACCTTCACTCCTTTGCTAATTGTGTGACCGAAGACATGACCTCTTCTAAGTCGACCGGTTCATCCGGTGTCTTCGCCATAGACGAAATCGCCCGTACTTTATTCTCACGGTCCAAAATGAACATTTGTGTTCCGTGTGTCACTAAGCCACTCTCGGCCTTTGAGTAATAGAAGTTCAACTGACGAGTCAGACGATCGATGACGACTGGATCTCCCGTCAATACTTTCCAGCCCTTAGCATCTGCTTCAAAGTTCGAAGCATACTTCTTCAAGACTGTTGGTGTATCGACTTTTGGATCAACTGTCACTGCGACGAGTTCGACGTCACTTCCATACAATTCTTCACTCCGAAGCTTCTTCTCAAGCTTACGGTAATCATTTAATGTCAACGGACAGATATCAGGACAGTTCGAGTAGAAGAACGTCAATACTTTGACTTTTCCATCTTCCGAATTGAATGATTTTCCGTCTACAGCATTCGTTAATTCAAATGGCGTCGGTTCAGCGATGACAGGTAACTTTTCTTTCATGAAGAAATAATAATATCCCCCGGCTGCCGCAACTAAGATGAGGACGACGGCAGCGACCGTCAAGTAACTATTCTTTTTCAAGTTGGCTCCCCCTTAATGACTCCAGATCGCCCGGAATACGTTCGTCGTCTCACCTGGATCGTAGACGACATATAATAAGCAGTACACGATCACACCGGTAATGGCTGTCAAAAACCAAACGATCGAGGCAACCGGTCCGATTTTACGGTGACGTGCAAAGTTCTTCTTATACGCATGATAGAGTGCCATCAAACCGAGCACCCCACCAGATGTCGCAAGAAGGATGTGGAAGATCAAGAATCCTGTGTAATAGGCTTTGACGGATTCCGGACCGCCAAAGGCTGTGTTACCAAGCAGAATCGTCCGCAAGGCATACATGATGAAGAATAATAAAGCGAGTGCAGCTGCAATCGTCATCACGGTTTGGTGAGCTTTCATGTTACGACGCGTTTGGGCGATCAAAAACCAGCCAATCGCTACGAAAATCGCACTGATGACAATCAGCGACACACAAATCAACGGCAAATAACTCATGTTCCAACTTCCTCCAATTTAATCCGCTTTTGGTGTGAAGGACATGCCTTCATCCACGGCAGTACTTTTTGAACGGCGCACCCATGTAAAGAAGGTTAATCCGAAGAATAAACCATACACGAGTTCTTGACCGAGCTTCATGAGGACACCACCAAAGCGTTGGTCCTCTAATAAGTCATCTGTCGTTCCGAGCAATCGTTCCAGGTTCAAGCCGCTCAAATCATTGTTCGGCATACAGTAAGCGAGTACTTTCGCGAACGTCGCCGGATCCTGATACGCTTGATACTGAAAACTTTGACTGAAGATCATGAAGGCACAGGCTGGTGTCAACAACACACCATTCGCTACGATGTACACCATCTTCTTTAGGTCAGAAAGGCTGTCCGCCTCATTGACCGGTGCAATGATCGGATACCACATCGTCATACTCAAGAAAATCAATGTTCCATGGAACAGACGGTGAACGGTATAGTTCGTTAAGACATAATCAAAAATAAATGGCATGTGATAGAACGTAAACAAGGCATTAAAGACGACAAGTGCAATCAGCGGCTTGATGAAGAAGCGAAGAATCCTCCCAAGATACGGTGCATCGAACAAGCGCTTATAAAGCCACTCTGGTATCGCAATCAACAAGAGCGGCGGTGCGACCATATAGACGAATACCATCTGCAGCATGTGTGCTGAGAACGTGATATGCGCTAGCAGGTCTAACGGACTTCCAAAACCGATGTAAAAAACGATCAATGCTGCGAGCATCGAAAACTTTTGCCCAAGCGTTGTTTCCGGCTCATCCGGACGACGCAACTTTTCTGTCACGACAGCATATAGGATATACAATCCAACGAGTATCAACGCATAATACGGACTCCATAAGACAGTCCAGTCGAATTGCGAAAGTGCTCCCCTTAAATTGCCTAACATATTTTTTCACCCCGTTCCTTTCTCTTACAAACTAAGATTACCGTTCCCCTATTTCATTGTAAAGGTTTCTCATAAAACGATTCCAAAATAAAAGACCATCCTGCTAAACGTTAGCAGAATGGTCACATTTCTTACCAGATCAACAGACGGAGTGTCGCAACGATCGTCAAGGCGACGAAAATGCCAAGACCCATCATGACTTTGATCCATGTGTTGCCTTTGTTGTTCATATGCATGAACATGTAAAGCTGAAGGTAAACCTGAACGATTGCCATGATGATCAAGAAACCACCGGCTGCCCAGTGCGGCATGAGATCAGCCATGACAGCACCGAAAGCGATGAGCGTCAAGAAAATCATGAGTGCGAAACTGATGAGCTGCAGTTGTGTCTCACGACCACGTTCTGCTTTCATCTCAAGCTCGATTTGATTGCGCGTAAGTTGCGGTTCGTGTTTTTCCATCTTATTTCACCATCCCCATGAGGTAGACGACTGAGAAGATAAAGACCCAGACGACGTCAATGAAGTGCCAGTAAAGACTTGAAACATAGTACTTCGGCGCATTCACGACCGTGATGCCACGGTTCCAGTTCCGGATGAGCAATGTCGAGATCCAGAGAAGACCGAACAAGACGTGCGCACCGTGGAACCCGACGAGTGTATAGAAGGCAGAACCAAATGCACTCGACGTGAACGTATGACCGATGTGGTAGTAGTGATTGAACTCATAGATCTCACCCGCTAAGAATGCTAGTCCAAGAACAAGTGTGATAATCAACCACATTTTCATCTTCTTCACATCATTACGTTTCATCGCCATCATCGCAAGAACACTTGTTAATGAACTTGTGAGAAGAAGCATCGTCATGATGAAGACGAGACCCATTTCAAAGATGTCATAACTGCGTAATCCTTCTTTTGCACCGGAGTTATGAAGTCCGATGTATGTTCCGAAGAGAGAGGCGAACAAAGTCGTCTCTCCTCCAAGGAAGAACCAGAAGGCTACATATTTATTCTTACCCTCAAGTGTTGCTTTTTCAACATGATCCGGAATACCCGTGATCGGGTTATTCGGTACTGAATGATGACCCATCTTACTTCGCCTCCTTTTCTGCTTCAAGGCGTAGATCTTCTTCGACGACTGATTTCGGGATGTAGTATCCTTCATCGTCAATCCAAGAACGGAAGAACATCGCGATCAATGTCATCGCAAGACCAATCAAGGCAACGACGAGACCAACAGTTCCATAGTCTAGGCGAAGAATGAATCCGAGACCTGCAAGGAATAGACCGACTGACATGACGAATGGCAAGATCGTGTTATTCGGCATATGAATATCGCCGACTTCTTCCGATACAGAAACTGTTTTGTTCCCCGCCATTTTTTCGAGCCAATACGTATCCAAACCTTTGACGAGTGGAATTTGAGCGAAGTTATACTCTGGAGTTGGAACCGGAAGTGTCCACTCAAGTGTACGTCCATCTCCCCAAACGTCGCGTTTCACATATTCTTTTGACATCAATGCTGCTGCAATCGAGATGACGAGAACGATCGTCGATACACCCATGAATGCTGCACCAATTGATGAAAGTAAGTTCATTGTTTCCCAGCCTTGGTTTGGCAAGTACGTGAAGACACGACGTGGCATACCTGTAAGACCGAGGATGTGTTGTGGGAAGAACGTCAAGTGGAAGCCGATGAAGAACAACCAGAATTGAATTTTTCCCCAGAACTCGTTGAGCTGTTTCCCGAACATAAGTGGGAACCAGTAGTACAGACCTGCGAAGAGACCGAAGACTACCCCACCAACGATAACGTAGTGGAAGTGAGCGACTACGAAGTAACTGTCATGGTACTGATAATCGGCAGGTGCTACTGAAAGCATGACCCCTGTCATACCACCAACAAGGAATGATGGAATGAACGCGACCGAATAAAGCATCGCGACTGGGAACGTCAACTTACCGCCCCACAGCGTAAAGAGCCAGTTGAAGATCTTGACCCCTGTCGGTACAGCAATCGCCATTGTTGCTACGGCGAAGATCGCGTTTGCGACCGGACCGAGACCAACTGTGAACATGTGGTGGACCCATACCATGAATCCGAGGAAACCGATCAACATTGTCGCAAAGACCATCGTCGTGTAACCGAAGAGACGCTTACGAGCAAATGTAGGAATGATTTCAGAGAAAATACCGAATGCCGGTAAGATCAAGATATAAACTTCTGGGTGACCGAAGATCCAGAAGAGGTGTTCCCAGATGACGATATTCCCGCCCGCTGCCGGGTCAAAGAAGTGCGCTCCGAAGAGTCGCTCGAACGTCAAGAGGAACAATCCAACCGTAAGTGGTGGGAATGCGAAAACGATCAAGGCAGAAGCAACGAATGCTGTCCATGTGAAGAGCGGCATCCGCATCAGTTTCATACCTGGTGCACGCATGTTCAAAATCGTAACGAGGAAGTTAATCCCCCCCATAAGTGTACCGAAACCAGAAATCTGAAGACCTAAAGCGTAGAAATCTACACCAAGAGATTCAGGAACTGTAGAAAGTGGTGCGTACGCTGTCCATCCTGCGTTCGGTGCAGCGCCGAAGAACCAAGAGAGGTTCAGTAAGACTCCACCGAAGAAGAACAACCAAAATCCAAGTGCGTTCAAGAATGGGAACGCAACGTCACGTGCCCCGATTTGAAGCGGTACTGCAGCGTTCATGTATCCAATCAACATCGGCATCGCTGCCAAGAAGATCATCGTCGTACCGTGCATCGTGATCAATTGGTTAAAGAGTTCACCGCTGACGAAATCGTTCATCGGTTTAATCAATTGAAAACGAATCATTAGGGCTTCTACGCCACCGACCAGAAGGAAGAACAATCCAGACATGATGTAGAGAATCCCGATTTTCTTATGGTCGACTGTCGTTAGCCAGTCCATGATGCCGCTTTTTTTCTGCGGCATACCCATAGTATGTGTCCCCACTATGATTCCCCCTTAAAAAATTATTGGAGCTTTTTGTCCAATAGATAATCTGCCAATTCGCTCAATTCTTCATCGCTGATCTGATCTTCAGAGAATCCAGGCATTTTCGTACCTTGTTTCTCTTTTTGAGGATCGCGAATCCATTTTTCGAGGTTCTCTTTATCATGATCGAGGTAACCCGCGATACGTTGACGGTCACCGAAGTTCGTCAAGCTAGGTGCGACTTTTCCGCCACCATGACAGCTGAGACAGTTCTGAGCATAGACTTTCTCGCCAGTCGTCCAGTTCTTTTCATTCTTTTTGTCGAGCTGTTTCGTTTCTGCTTCTTTTGCAGATTTCATGTCTTTCAACCACTGATCGTAGTCATCCTGTTCCATCGCAACGACTTTAAAGTCCATCAATGCGTGGGAAGGACCACACAACTCAGCACATTTACCGTAGTAAGTGCCTGCTTCTTTTGCTTGTAACCACATTTCGTTCTCAAGACCTGGGTTCGTATCTGTTTTACCAGAAAGAGCTGGTACCCAGAATGAGTGAATGACGTCTTTAGACGTCAAGTTAACAGCAACACGTTTACCGACTGGGATGACGAGTTCTTGTCCTGTCGAAACACCTTTGTCTGGGTATTCGAACTCCCACCAGTAGAGATTTGCTGTAACGTTGATTTGTTCGTTTTTCTTCGCTTCTTTTGCATCTGCAAGTTCAACCGTTGTTTTGATCGTCGGAATTGCAAGAACGATCAAGAGAAGAATCGGAATGACTGTCCAGATGATTTCAAGCGTATGGTTCCCTTCGACTTGCTTCGGAACCGTGTTATCACCTGATTTACGACGGAATTTCATAAGTACGTAAATATAAATGACGGCTACGATCGCAAGGACGAACAACATGACCCACAAGCTAAGCTTGATGATCTCAAGTTGCATCTCAGCGCCTTCTCCGCGAGGCTGTAGCGCAGACAATTCCGGAATTCCACAACCTGATAACATGAGTGCCATCAAGCCGATTGGAAGAAGCCGGAAGAGCATTTTTACTGATTTTTTCACAACCATCCCCACTTTCTTTGTCCCCAATTTTGTCTTTCGTAATGGTGTACGTGAATTATGTCAAATCGTTTTAGAGAGAAACGAGTACGACCGTCACGATCCAAGCCGTGAAATAAAAGAGTGAGAAGAAGAACATCTTCGACGCCCATTTGATTTCGGCTTGTTCATCTTGGATCTTCAGACCTTTCAGTCCCATATAGAGCCAATATCCACCGAGCAATGCCATGACGATCATGTAGATGATGCCATAGTGTGCTAAGAGGAGTGATGATGGAATGAGTACTGCAATCCACCATACAATTTGTCGTTTCGTGATCGCGAATCCGTTTACGACAGGTAACATCGGGATACCTGCTGCCCGATACTCCTCTGTCCGTCGCATCGCGAGTGCAAGGAAATGTGGTGGTTGCCACACGAACATGATGAGGAATAAAATCCACGCATCAATGTGAAGCGTCGGAGTGACTGCCGCAAATCCAATGATTGGTGGCACAGCTCCTGAAATACCACCTACGACTGTATTGATCGTGTGCGTCCGCTTTAACCACATCGTATAAATCACGACGTAAACGAATGATCCGATCAATCCGAACACTGCCGCCACATGGTTGACGATCAACAACAATACCGTACCGGTCGCAAGAATACCGAGTCCTAGTGCGAGTATCCGTTGTCCATCCATCTTCCCAGTAACGCTTGGTCTTCCCATCGTCCGTTCCATCTTGTAATCGATGTCCCGGTCAATGTAGTTATTTAGGTAGCAACTTCCGGCAATGACCAATCCACTCCCGAGAAGCGTCCACAGTAACATCCACTTGGTTTGCCATAGATACAACAGGACATCATCCGTTATGTACGATGCCGCTACGACATACCCTGCGAAGACCGTAATCAGATCGGCACGGACAATCCCCATTTTTGCTAGGGTAATATAGTCCTTGAATGTGGGCTGATCTGCTTGCTCAATCGCCATATCCAGTGCCTCTCCAGTAACTTTCGCCATGCTGTTCCCTCCTTTTCACCGTCTGCTTCCGTTTAGCACCTAAGCTTCACGTAATTTCTTCACAGAAATAACACAGACATGCCACGAAACGCCCTTTTCTCTATAAAAGATACCACATATTCAGGACCGTGACGTATGAAAATACTTTCGACATAATGAACAAAATGTGAAATCTATGTGATTTTCATCACAGTTCACCATATTTACCTAATACTAGAATAGCGTTGTTCTAAAAGATTGCAACCCTTTCAGTACTTTTTGTGCGATACTAGTCCTATGGAAATCCATGTATTTCGTATTTTTTTAGAAAGGTGGTGTCCAAATCTTGAATCGAAAGCTTTCGATGTTTTCAGCCTTCGTCACGTTTACGATGATGATCGTCTTGCTGATGGGTGGGACAGTCACAAAAACGGATTCTGGCGATGGTTGCGGAACGGATTGGCCACTCTGTCATGGGGAACTCATTCCGACGAACCCAAGTGTTGAAACGATGATTGAATATAGCCACCGTGCTGTAACTGGAGTCGTTGGACTCTTAATCATCGCCTTATGTCTCTGGACGCTCGTTGCCTTCAAGGATCGACTCGATACGAAGATCTTCGCGTTTCTCGCCTTCATCTTCATGTTGATTCAATCGATCGTCGGCGCTGGTGCTGTCGTTTGGCAACAATCGGACCTCGTCATGGCGTTACATTTCGGTATCTCCTTGATTTCCTTTGCTTCGCTGTTGATTTTGACGTTGTTGATCATGGAGCGTCCGGGTCAGGAATTCAGGGAATCGGTCCCAGCATTCTTACGGAAACTCTTATACGCTCTACTCATCTATACGCTAATCGTCGTATATACCGGTGCTTACGTACGCCACGTCGGCGCTACATATGCTTGCGTTGGTTGGCCTGTCTGTTCTCAACCGTCAATGACGTTCGAAGCTTGGGTGCAGATGATTCACCGGATCATGGCAGGACTATTGTTCCTGTTCACCTTATTCGTCCATGTCGTTGCGATTCGCTTAAAACACCGGACGACAACGATTGGTATGGCGTTCGCGACGTTCTTCATCTCGTGCCAAGTCGCCACTGGGGCTTGGATCGTTCTTGGTGGACATGCAACGTATGTCCCGTTACTCCATGCTTTCTTGATCACATGTTACTTCGGTGTCTTATCTTACTTGACGTACCATGCATTCCGAACGCGCAAGGCAAACAGTCGTCTTCAATAAGATCGTAAAAAAGGATGTTCCTCGCTTGAGGGACATCCTTTTTTCATTATTTGAATCGAGCAATCGCACGCTTTCGTGCTTCGTCGTGTGCGACGATTGGTTCTGGATAGCCATAATCCTTGCGTTGCTCAGCAGTCGGTTCATGAATATACTGCTTTGATAAATCCTTGATTTCCGTAACATACTTTCGAATGAACTCGCCATCCTTATCGAACTTCTTCGATTGAGTCGTCGGATTGAAGACGCGGAAGTACGGAACGGCATCCGTTCCGACTGATGCAGCCCATTGCCAACCCCCGATGTTTGATGCCGCTTCGTAATCAACGAGTTTCTGCTGGAAATACTGTTCGCCTTTCTGCCAATCGACTAACAGGTCTTTTGTCAGGAAAGAAGCGACGATCATCCGTAGACGATTATGCATCCACCCCGTTTGATTCAATTGTCGCATCGCCGCATCAACGATTGGATAGCCCGTCTTGCCTTCACACCACGCTTTGAAGCCCTCTTCATCTTTCTCCCATTCGATTTCCCGATATTGCGTATTGACGGCTTGTCGTTTTGATTCCGGGAAATGCATTAAAATCATGTAATAGAATTCACGCCAGATGAGTTCCGTGATGAAGGTCTGTTTTCCTTTTGATTCTTTTGCCTCCTGAACAGCCGCATAGACCGTTCGAATACCGATTTCTCCAGTCCGTAAGTAGCGGGAGAGTAAGCTTGTACCGTCAACAGCAGGAAGATCACGGTTCTCTTCGTAACCTTCAAGCGATTGTTCGATGAATTTCTTCAAGCGTTGTTTCGCCTGCTTTTCACCAGGATGGAAGACGGCTTCCGACTCTGCCTTTTTAAAATATGCGTCGATGAAACTATTATCGTGCTGACGCTTTTGATAATGATCCCGTAGCGTTTGCCACTTGACTTCATATGGTGCAGGAATGTCTTTTTTCATGAATGCATTCTTATATGGCGTGAATACTTTATAGAACTTTCCATCTTGCTTTTTAATGTCATGCGGGTGAAGAAGATGTCGGTCTAGTAGTCGCTCCGTCTGACGATCTTTACGCTTTTTAATGATTTTTTCATCTCGCGTCTTAAATGGTTCGACATATTCCGCATTAAATAACAAGATGTCCGCATCTTCGGTTGCATCTAAGAACGCCTGTTCATCCCCTTCGATGAAACGGATTGGCATCTCTTTCTCTTTGCAGGCATCAGAAAATATTTCGAGCGCTTGGAAGAAATATTGTTGGCGTGCTTCATATTCTCCGATGTAATCCGGATTGAGCCAAAAGACGAATTCGACCGTCGCCTTCGGATTTTCTTTTAGTAATTCAACAGCACGTGCCAACATGTGATTATCTTGTAATCGAAAATCACTTCGTACCCAACAAATAATGTTCAATCGTATCCTCTCCCACTACGTATTGAATGAAAAACAGGCAGCCCGCCGAGCGTGCGCCTGTTTTTCGTTGTGACCCTTATACGAATTCAATCAGTAAGTCTTGACTCGCGATTGCTTCGCCTTCCTTGACGTGGACGGCTTTAATTTCACCGTCTTCCGGTGCTTGGATCGTCGTTTCCATCTTCATCGCTTCCGTGACGAGGAGTTGCTCTCCTTTACGGACACGTGTACCTGTCTCGACGAGTACCTTCAGCACGCTACCCGGCATGGATGCACCGATTTGTTTCGCGTTGCTTCGATCTGCTTTTGGACGACTTGATGAACTTTCCTTGATACTGATGTCTTTGACTTCGACTTCACGAGGCACACCGTTCATCTCGTAATAGATCGTCCGCATACCATGGTCGTCTGGCTGACCGATTTGAATCAACTTGAGGTAGAGTGTCTTGCCTCGTTCGATTTCAACCTCGATCGTCTCACCTAAACGCATTCCATGGAAGAATGTATTCGTATCAAGAACAGAAATGTCACCATATCGCGCGACGTACGAACTGTAATCCATGAAGACTTTTGGATAGAGCGCGTAAGCGAGTGCATCAAACTCCGTGACTGGACGTTCAAGTTTTTCGAACAACTCATGTTTGACCGCATCGAAGTTGAGTGGTTCCATCATCTTACCTGGGCGTTCTGTCAGCGGAGCAGCTCCCTTGAGAATAGCCTGTTGAACGTCTTGCGGGAAACCATCTGGTGGTGTTCCGAGCTCCCCTTTCATCAGTTCGACGACTGAATCCGGGAAATCAAGTCCACTTGCGCGTTGCAAGACATCTTCTTCTGTCAGATGATGTTGAACCATGAAGAGTGCCATGTCTCCGACGACTTTCGACGATGGTGTGACCTTGACGATATCTCCAAACAGCATATTGACACGCGCATACATCTCTTTGACTTCAGACCAACGATCCGCAAGTCCAACTGCTTTTGCTTGTTGCTGTAAGTTCGAGTATTGTCCACCTGGCATCTCGTGATCATAGACCGTTGGATTCGGTGCGATCATATCGAGTTCGAATGCTTGGTACAGATGACGCACATCCTGCCAATAATCCGAAATCTGTTCAAACTTCTGTGCTGAGACGAGCGGTTGACGTGGATGACCACTTAAGGCATGAATCAAGCTCCCACCCGCTGGCTGACTTGTCAGTCCTGACATGCTTGATGCCGCAACGTCGACGACGTCGACACCTGCATCGATCGCACGCGCATACGTGTAAATCCCGTTCCCACTCGCATCGTGTGTGTGGAGATGGATTGGTAACGATACCGCATCTTTAAGTGCTGATACGAGCGCATAGGCTGCTTCCGGTTTCAAGAGACCCGCCATATCCTTGATCGCAATGATATGAGCGCCGCTTTCTTCCAGTTGTTTCGCCAGATTGACGTAATACGGCAGGTGGTATTTTGGTCGATTCGCATCGAATAAATCCCCTGTATAACAGACTGCTGCTTCCGCGATTTTACCTGTCGGCAAGACCGCATCGATTGCGAGTTGAATCGACTCCGGGTTGTTCAAGCTATCGAAGATTCGGAAGACATCGACTCCTGCTTGCGCCGCTTCCTTGACGAACGTGTGGATGACGTTGTCCGGATAGTTTTTGTAACCAACGCCGTTCGCACCACGAAGCAACATTTGAATGAGGACGTTCGGCATCTTTTCACGCAATTTCATCAGACGAACCCATGGATCCTCCGATAAGAATCGGTAGGCGACATCAAATGTCGCGCCTCCCCATGCTTCGACAGAGAACAATTCAGGTAGCAGTTTCGCTTCCGCCTCTGCAATCGCGACGAGATCCTTCGTCCGCATCCGCGTCGCAAGGAGCGACTGATGGGCGTCACGGAATGTCGTATCTGTCAACAAAACGTTTTCCTGAGCTGCCAACCATTTTGCGACGGCTTCCGGACCTTCCGCGTCGAGAATCGCTTTGGCACCTGGTGTATAGTCTGTCGGGAGATTTTTTGGAATCCGGACGTCACGCGCAAGCGGCTTGTCCAATTTTCCGATTCCCGGGAATCCATTGACGGAAACCTCTCCGATGTACGTCAATAGTTTCGTTCCCCGGTCTTGACGTTTCGGGAATATGAATAATTCTTGTGTATCATCAATGAACGATGTGTTGTAATCCCCGCTGACGAACGCATGGTGTTTCAAGACGTTGCTTAAGAATGGAATATTCGTCTTGATCCCACGGATACGGAATTCACTTAAGTTTCGACGCATCTTCGCGACAGCTTGATCGTACGTCAAACCGTGCGTCGAGATTTTAACGAGCAGTGAGTCATAATATGGTGAAATTTCTGCTCCGACATAAGCGTTCCCACCATCAAGACGTACACCAAAACCACCTGGTGAACGATACGCTTTAATTTTTCCTGTATCCGGCAAGAAGCCATTCTCTGGGTCTTCTGACGTAATTCGGCTTTGGATTGCAAACCCAAGCATCTTAATGTCTTCTTGTTGCGGAATACCAACGAGGTCGCTATGTAACGATTCGCCTTCAGCAACACGAATTTGCGTCTGGACGATATCAACGCCTGTGATCATCTCCGTAATCGTGTGCTCGACTTGGACACGTGGGTTGACCTCGATGAAATAGAACGATTCATCTTGTGTCACGAGAAATTCGACCGTACCCGCATTTTCGTATCCGACATGTTTCATCAACGTGACGGCTGCGTCACAAATCTTTTGTCGCCCTTCGTCTGATAGCGTGACACATGGTGCCACTTCGACTACTTTTTGGTGACGACGCTGTACGGAACAATCACGTTCAAACAAATGAATGATGTTCCCATGGGCATCACCGATGATTTGAACTTCAATATGTTTTGGTCGTTCGATTAATTTTTCGACGTAAATCTCATCCGAACCGAACGCTTTCAAGGCTTCAGATTTCGCACGTTCAATCATGTCTGGAAGCTCTTCTTCTGTCCGGACGACACGCATACCGCGTCCACCACCGCCAAGCGATGCCTTGACCATGAGTGGATAGCCTGCTTCTTTTGCGAACGCATACGCTTCATCAATGGATGAGATCGGACCATCCGTTCCTGGAATGACAGGAAGACCAGCTTCAATCGCCGTCGTCCGTGCCCGTACTTTATCCCCGAATTTATACAGGTGCTCTTCTTGCGGTCCGATGAAGATGATGCCTTCTTCACGGCAACGTTTGGCTAGCTCAATATTCTCAGAGAGGAATCCATAACCAGGATGGATCGCATCACATTCGGCTTTTTTTCGCTGTTGCAATGATATCTTCAATGTCGAGATAGGCTTCGATCGGTTTTTTTCCTTCTCCGATCCGGTACGCTTCATCGGCTTTATAGCGATGAAGAGAACCCATGTCCTCTCGCGAATAAATGGCAACGGTACGAATACCGAGTTCTGTCGCTGCACGGAAAACGCGAATCGCGATTTCCCCGCGGTTTGCTACGAGAATCTTCTGGATTTTAGTCAACTGATGCTCCCCCTTTAGTTAATGAGCTCGTGGCACTCATCGAACGTGCAGTCTGCACTTCTTTATGATACGCCATCCGATATTTGTTTTGCATGGAAATGTTCGCCATCACACCAAGCATCGTACTCATGACAAGTAACGATGATCCACCGTAACTGATGAATGGCAAGGTAACGCCTGTACCTGGAAACAGGCCAGACATCGCCGCGATATTGATACATGTCTGGATGAAGATGATACCCGAAATACCGAGCGCGAGCATACTCGAGTACAGTGAGACACACCGATTAGCGATGATTGCCCCTTGAATCATCAAGAAGAACAATAGACCAAGCACGACGAGAACACCCACGAATCCAAGCTCCTCTGAGATGATCGACATGATGTAGTCGGTTTCAGGCTCTGGCAGATAACCATACTTTTGAAAACTATTTCCAAGACCTACTCCGAATAATCCCCCGTGGGCAATTGATATGACGGAGTTGATAAGCTGATATCCCTTACCTTCTGCATCAAGGAAGGGATTCAAACTTGCTTGAATCCGTTGCATCTGATTATCCGAAAAATTATTCCATGCGTACAAGAAGATAATTGGTACGGTGACGACACATAACATGATGTAACCACTCGGCAATCCAACTGCGAATAAAATCATCGCTGTGATGAGTAACAGAATGAACAATCCACCGTCATCCGGTTGCATGCGAATGATGATCGCGTAAGGTGCAAGTAATACAATCATCGGAATCAAGATCCAGTCCGAGAAACTAAGTAAAATTCGTCTTCCTGGAGACGTCGCTGGAATTTGACGATGGATGAAGTGATGGACGATCCCAATCACGCCATCCATTTTCCCTTTGTGCTTTTGATCAAAATAACTCGCAAGTCCGACGACGAGCACAAATTTACAAAGCTCGATTGGTTGAATCAAGAAGATACCGAAGTTCAACCATGCGCGAGCCCCGTTTAGTGGTGCCGAAAACAGCGTCGCCATCAACATCAACCATGTAATCGCGTACAAGAGTAAACGAATCACTGGTCCACGGAACACCTCATGGTTTATTTGCGAAACGAAAAGGAACAATACGATAGCCATCGCATCAAACATCAACTGCTTCTCAAAGAAGGACGTATTCGCATAATCTCCACCGTTCCACACGCTCGCACTATAAACCATGACCGTACTGATCGCCATGAGGATGAGCATCGTAAAGAAGAGACCATAGTCAAAAAATGCTCGTTTTTCTTTAAACTTCGCTAACATATGTACACGTCCTTTTTTCATTTTCTAAAAAAAAAATACCCAAACGCCGCATTTCACGTTTGAGTAGAAAATCAGCACGTCTCCGCATCATGTAAATCAGATAATTGCTGTTCAAGTGATTCGAGTAATTGTTTCCCCTCACCCGCATCAATCAGTTCAAGACGTACCGCAAAATCAATCTGACGGGATAATCCGAACATTTGTGTATCCAATACTTCCTCGTAAAGAGGACATTGTGGCATCGTTAAATTCGCAAGCTGGACCTCGATCAACCGGCGGATTTTTTGTGCATCCGCTTCTAGTAGCTCAAGAGCGCGCTGGCGATGAACTGTCTCGATTTCAGTTGACAATCCAATCCCTCCTCATCAAATGACGCGTTCCTGTTATAGCTAAACTTTACCTTACTTTCGCCAACAATTCAACGTTTCGGTATAATGGATTTGTTGGACTTACACATTTAGGGGGTAGAACAAATGATTTTTCCGATTAACGGTAAAGTACGGCATCAGTTAACGATTGATCCGACAGTCTGGATCTTTGATGAACGAAAGGTGGCAATCGAGAAAATCGGGCAACCAGCCGACACAAGTGAACAAGAAGCTTACTACGCGAAAATGGGGGCTGCGTGGGATAAAGGTATCATGGAAGGCAGTCGTACGGATCACAATCGTCCGATGACACGTGCTGAAAAAGAAGCCGCGCTTCAAGGGTCATTCGCGATGGCGCTTGCGCCGTTCATCCGGAATGCTGAACTCTTACCGGATGCGATCGCTATTCGTTTTGAAGGCGAAGAAACGGTTGAACTTCCACTTGAGCAACTCGACGAAGTGTATTTGCAGTTCTCACAAGACGGCAAAGTGTTAGCAGATGGACCCGTTCATTTGTTGCACGGACAACGGATCGTCAAATCCGTTCATACGGTTACCGTCATATAAGGAAAACGTGGTGCGCCTGATTAGACGCACCACGTTTTTTCATAGTAAATCGGCTGCGAGGCGCGCCAAGTTCGAGCGCTCCCCTTTGACGAGTTTGACGTGTCCCGTCATCTTCTCATTTTTGAGTCGTTCTACGGCGTAGGATAAACCATTGGAATACTCATCTAGATACGGATGATCAATCTGTTGCGGATCCCCGACTAACACGATTTTCGAGTTTTCACCGACACGTGTCAAAATCGTCTTCACTTCATGTTTCGTTAAATTCTGCGCTTCATCGATGATGATGAATTGCCCCGGCATACTACGTCCCCGGATATACGTTAATGCTTCCAGTTGAATCGTCTTCATTCCAGCGAGAATGTTACCAAGTTCATCTCCTGATCCTGTATTGAAGAGGTGTTCGAGGTTATCGTAGATGGGTTGCATCCACGGACGAAGCTTCTCTTCCATTTCACCCGGCAAGTAGCCGATATCGTTTCCCATCGGTACGACGGGACGAGCAACGACCAATTTTTTATATTTATGCTCGTCTTCTACTTGCAAAAGACCCGCGGCGAGTGCGAGTAACGTTTTCCCGGTACCTGCCTTACCAACGAGTGTTACAAGTGGTACATCGTCACGTAATAACAATTCAAATGCCATTCGTTGTTGGACGTTTCGTGGAATGACGCCCCAAACTTGATCGACATCGATCGAAAGTGCCCGGATAATTGGCAGGTTCTGATCAACGACGGCGATGGCTGAAGCTTTCGACATGTTACTTTTTAAGATGACGAACTCATTCGGTTGCACTTTTTCTGGCAAGACATCAACCGAAAGCCGTTTATCCTGATAAAAGGCATCAATATATTCCTGATCGACAGTCACTTCGATAAATCCTGTATAAAGACCGGTCAGATCAGCGATATGATCCGTCATATAATCTTCAGCGACTAATCCATACGCATCCGCTTTGACGCGGACTAAGATATCTTTTGAGACGAGAATGACATCTCGTGGTGTCGCTTCAGTTTGTTGTTCACGGTGAATCGACCACGCCAGTTCAATAATCTTATTATCGTTTGATTCATGCGTAAACGGCGAACCTTCATGAATAGAATCTCCAATATCGACGCGAAGAATGCCGCCGTTTCCGAGTGGCACTCCCGCATGAAGCTGCCCCGTTTCTCGTAATTGGTCTAAGATGCGAGCTGTTTCTCGTGCATTACGTCCAACTTCATCCATGTTGCGTTTTTTTCCATCCAGTTCTTCTAGTACGATCGCTGGTATGACGACATCATGCTCCTGGAATTGAAAAAGAGAAAGTGGATCGTGAAGCATGACATTGGTATCAAGTACGTATATTTTTTTCATTCCATCGTTCGCCCCTTTAGAGTCGAGTTTGTGATGAATGTTACGCTTTTAGGATGCGATGAACGAGTTGATCTAACCGTTCGGCTGCCTGTTCATCGTATGTTTTTTCAATAGTCGGTCGTTGTGTGACAGCTGCTCCGTAAAACAAGATGTCACGTACCTCCTCAACGCGTCCCTCATAAAAAGCGAGTGGTAACGGAAGGTCTTCTTGTGGCGTAATCGCCTTGACGTCCGTACACGTTAAGCTGTACGTCGACTGATCAGCAAAAAAGATCAACGTGAAGACCGGATGCTCTCGTAATGTTTTAACGAGATGAGAATCTGCTTCGATTGCAAAACGAACCGTTTGCGAATCCGTCGCATGTACCCAACTGATTGCATGTGTGATGGGCCAATGTTTGGATTGATCATGCGTAATCAAAAAAACGAGTGGTAATTGCGATAATGCTTCTAGTTGACCTGAGTTGAGCTGTTGTTCAACTTTATTTGCCATGACATCACCCCCTCTGCGACTTAGTGATGATATTTCGAGATATACTTCTCGTTTCCCTTTTTTACATCTGAATAATCTTCTAATATGATATACTAAGAAAAAAAGGGAGGACCTGACATGCGAGTGAAATGTACGATTTGCGATAAGCGTGAAACGATTGATGATTGGTCCTTCACGGCGAAGCGATTACGCAATAAACCTGTTCGTGTCCATATCTGTGATGAGTGTCGATCACGCGTAGAAGAACGGACACTTGAACGCCACGCTTCTGGACAATTCCATTTATACCCGACTTGGGAAACAAAACGAAAACACTGGTAAACAAAAGGTCTGCGGGAAAATTCCCTGACAGACCTTTTATTGTTCATCGATTGATTCGAACGAGTCGATCATCATCTGCCGATGGATTCCCTCTTCCGTCCGTATTATTTGTAATATAGTAAATCGATGTCTCGTCAATCCAGACATCTCGAATCCGACCTTGGTTTTCGACAACCGTCTTGACTTGCTTCGTCTCTAAATCAATCGTTTGTAATCGCTGTCCGACAAGTGTTGCAAAATACAGTGTATTCTCTGCTGTTGCCACTCCACTTGGTGCAACAGATTGTTCTCCTACTTCATACCACGGCGTCACCAGTCCTTCAGCTTGTTCTTTCCCTTCAATCGTCGGCCATCCATAATTCTTTTGTTCGATTCGGTTGATTTCATCGTGCCCACTTTGTCCATGTTCGCTTGCATACAGTTGATCATCGACGAAAACAAGTCCTTGTGGATTCCGGTGACCGAGACTGTAGACGTATCCTTTTTGATTCCCCTCGAACGGTTTCCCTTCAGATGTGATGCGTAAAATCTTTCCTGCCAACGAATCAATGTCTTGCGCCAGTTCGGGATTCGCTGCGTCTCCTGCTGTGACGTAGAGTGCGCCCTCTGGTCCCCACTCCAGCCGTCCCCCGTTATGAATCGTAGCTCCGGGAATATCATCGAGTAAGACACGTTCTTCCGTCCACTGGTCGCCCTCTTCTTTTATCGCGATGACGCGATTCGTCGCTTGTCCTTGTTTGGCGTACGTATGGTAGACGTATGCTGTCTTATTGTCCTTAAAATCAGGATCGAGTACCATCCCAAGCAATCCACCTTCTCCTTCAGCGAGGATATCCTCTTTCAGCTGAAGGCGCATCCGTTCATAATCATCTTGTTCTCCTTTGACAATCGTTCCTTCACGTTCCGTGATGTAAAATACCTCTCCTTCTCGGACGATATTCCACGGAGCGTTTAGCTCTTTAAATACGACGCCTTCTTGCGCTTGAGATGATTGCGTCGCTTCTTGATCACCTGAATCCTGTTGATTGTTTTCTTGTGTCGTCTGATTCGTTTCCTCTGTTGACGATTCTTCTGACGTTTGCGTACAGCCCATCAGAATACCCGTTAACAGTAGGGGTATGACATACCTTATTTTCACTGTTTTCTCCCCCTTTTAGTATCATTGTTCCCGCTCCGCTTTAAATCATGCATCTGAATTGGCTCAAAAAAAAGAACGAACCTCCGAAGAGATTCGTTCTTTTGATTCATGACACGCTTCCGTCAAGAAGCTGTCCGTTCACGTTCACGCTTGACCATCCACATCCGGAAGCGATAAATACCAAGTACGAAGACCATCGCAAGAAGTACTTCAGGAATCGGCCATGTCCAGAAGACAAGCGTCAATGCTGCCGAGAAGACGGCGAGCAAGAGATAGACGATCAGTGATTTCCACCATGCCAGTTCCTTAGCAAATCCTAACTTAAAGACGACAAGCGTCAAAATGACAACGGTAATCATTAAAGGATAAAATCCCGCTTCGATGTTATTCGGATCACTTCCGATACCGAGAAGTTTCGCGATGAACGGAATATCGTATTTCGAGAAATCAGAAGCAACGGCAGCTTGTGCATTCATTGCCAGTCCCCCTATTCGTTCAAGACTCAATCTTTACCTAGACGACGACGTTTTTCTTGCTTTTCACGTTCGTTCTTGTTCAAGACTTGTTTACGGAGACGAACCGATTGTGGTGTGATTTCACAGTACTCATCTTCGTTCAAGAATGTCAACGACTCTTCAAGTGAGAAGACACGTGGACGTTTAAGAACGTTCGTTGAATCTTTTGCAGATGCACGCATGTTCGTTAATTGTTTTGCTTTAACGACGTTGACAGCGAGATCGACATCACGGTTACATTCGCCGATGATCATACCTTCGTATACTTCGATACCAGGCTCGATGAAGATCGTTCCGCGGTCTTCAAGAGCTGAGATCGCGTAAGCAGTTGCTTTACCTGTTTCGATTGAGACCATAACTCCACTGCGACGTCCACCGATATCCGCTTGGATGAACGGACGGTATTCTTCGAATGTGTGGTTCATGATTCCGTATCCGCGTGTAGCAGAAAGGAATTCGTTACGGTAACCAATCAAACCACGTGAAGGAACGATGAATTCCATTTTCGTTTGACCGTTGTCCATTGTTTGCATGTTCGTCAATTCACCTTTACGGAGACCGATCGATTCCATGACAGAACCTGTGTACTCTTCTGGTGTATCGATGACGACGCGTTCGAATGGCTCGACTTTGACGCCTTCTTCTTCTTTGATGATAACTTGCGGTTTTGATACTTGGATTTCGTATCCTTCACGGCGCATGTTTTCGATCAAGATCCCGAGGTGAAGTTCCCCACGACCAGAAACGATCCAGCGGTCCGGTGAGTCCGTGTTTTCGATGCGAAGTGAAACGTCTGTTTCGAGTTCTTTTTCAAGACGCTCTTCGATTTTACGTGAAGTAACGAGATCCCCTTCACGACCAGCGAATGGCGAGTTGTTGACGATGAATGTCATTTGAAGCGTTGGCTCATCGATACGTAATAATGGGAGTGGATCAACGTGTGAAGTCGGGCAAACCGTCTCACCGACGTTGATATCTTCCATACCAGCGATCGCGATCAAATCTCCAGCTTTTGCTGTTTCGATTTCGACACGTTTTAGACCGAAGTAACCGAACAACTTCGTAACACGGAAGTTCTTCGTTGAGCCGTCAAGTTTCGAAAGCGAAACGCTATCGCCAACTTTGATTTCTCCACGGAAGACACGACCGACACCGATCCGTCCGAGGTAGTTATCATAGTCAAGCATCGTCACTTGGAACTGAAGCGGCTCCATTGTGTTATCGACAGGTGCTGGTGTGTGCTCAAGAATCAAATCAAGAACGTTCGTGATTGTATCTTCTTGTTTTTCTAATTCAGGTTCAAATGAACTTGAGCCGTTGACTGCCGATGCATAAACGACTGGGAATTCGAGTTGATCTTCGTCAGCTCCGAGGTCGATCAAGAGATCAACGACTTCGTCGACGACTTCAAGAGGACGGACCATCGGTTTGTCGATTTTGTTGACGACGACGATTGGTTGAAGTCCTTGCTCGAGTGCTTTTTTCAAAACGAAACGTGTTTGTGGCATACAGCCTTCACGTGCATCGACGACGAGGATGACGCCATCAACCATACGCATGATCCGCTCAACTTCTCCACCGAAATCGGCGTGTCCTGGCGTATCAACGATGTTGATGCGTGTGTTCTTGTAGTCAATTGCAGTGTTTTTCGCAAGAATCGTGATTCCACGTTCCCGCTCGATGTCATTTGAGTCCATTGCGCGTTCTTCGACTTGTTCGTTCGTACGGAACGTACCAGACTGTTTTAAAAGCTCATCGACTAATGTTGTTTTACCATGGTCAACGTGGGCGATGATCGCAACGTTGCGTAAATCATTTCGTACTAATGTTGTCATAGGTGTGTACCTCTTTCTATTCATTTAAATAAATCTTATCATACTTTCGGTCAACTTTAAGAGTATAGCACAGGTAGAGTCCTAATTGGCAATGACTAAGATTCGACATCACTCCGAAAGCCTTTTCATTATCCTTCATTCACGCTACACTGTTAACGTACTCACGGGTAGAGGGGGAAAAAACATGCGTCTGCTATTTTTATTACTCGCTATGCTTGCCGTAGGATCCATGGCAGCCATCGGCATCTTCATCGCGGAACAAAACGTTCCGATGACGATTGCTTCTGTCATCTTGATGATTGTTGCGATGGGTGCTGGGTTCGTCTTAAAGGCACGTTTACGAAAACAAGCATGACCGAAAAGGTTCCTTTCGTTTAAAACGAAAGAAACCTTTTTTCAATCTTCTTGTGTTTGTACGAATGTCAAAACATCTTTAACGAACGTCTGGCTCCCTGCTAGCACACTCGTTTGTTCGAGAAATGACATCGATTCACCTGTGATCGTTCCGACACGCCCACCGACCTCTTCAATCAATAACTGACCGGCTGCGTAATCCCAAGGCATATTACGCATCGTGATATACCCATCAACACGTCCTGCAGCTGTCCATGCAAGTTCAAGTGATGCTGCACCGATCGCTCGCACTCCGACGGCATGTCGCACGAGTGGTGCAAGACGATCCGTATTGATCCGACGATTTGGTGTCACCCAGGTCGCATTCATACAGATGATTGCTTCTTTAACACTCCGCTCCTCGATTTGTGGTAATCGTATGCCGTTTTGATAAGCACCATGCCCTTTGATGACATGGAACAACTCGTCAGCCATGACGTCGTAAACGAAACCATAACGTAACTCACCATCTATCATGATCGCGATCGAGATGGCAAACATTCGTTTTTGACGAATGAAGTTCATCGTTCCATCAATCGGATCAACGAACCAGATCGTGCCTTCGAGTGTATCAGGTCGAGCGATTCGTCCCTCTTCCCCATAAATATGATGATTCGGATAGCGATCTAAAATACCTTGAATCAATAAATCCTCGACGGCTTGATCAATCTCCGTCACTAAATCACTTTTTCCGGTTTTTTGTTCGACGTGATACGAACCATCAATTTTTTCGCGAATGTACTTTCCCGCTCGTTTGATCAAATCTATCGCATCCAACTCAATCTGCATTTGAGTTCACTCCTTCATCGTTGTTTCCAGCTTCTTCTATAGTAACAAAAAAAGAAAACCAGCGAACAGTTCGCTGGTTGAAGAGTTGATATTTTATTATAAGGTAGAGATCGGAACGTTGAAATCAAGCTTCAAGACGTACCATCTCTTGACGATATTTTTCGAGGCGCTCTTTACTTGCGCCAACAGCTTCTGCGTCACTTGCCACCATCGCATCGTGTAATGTAGCAAGCTCATAATCGATTTCGAGACGCAATACAGGAATGCGTTTTTCTGCATCTTTTCTCTTGTATGCTTCTATCACTTGTTTCACAGTAACCACACTCCTTCGCGGGATAAACAGAGGTTTAACTTGTCAGACAATTGCGACTTATTAGTGGATTGAATCTATAATAGTACGATTCAACTTAGATGTAAAGCATCTAATTTTAAAAAATACAGTTTCACATATTTGTAAGGTCAACGTCTTGTATGTAGTATATAGCCGCTTCCTTTCCACTTTAAACAAATGTTGATCATTTCCCGCACATTTCCAGTCGGATTAAAAGATAAGACTCCCACGCGTTCGCACGGGAGTCTTATCTTCATGGTCTAATTATTTCTTCATACGAACGATTGATTCTTCTTGACGTTTCGCCTGCTGCATCGTCCGATAACTCGAGCAACCTGTCTCTTCCGCATAAAACTGATCCCATTGCTTCTCCTCGGATTTCGAGGTGACGATCTGTTTGAATTCACGATATGCTTCGAGCAACCGCTGTCGTTCAACGCCTGATTCATACGCTTGTTCGACTAAATTAAAGAAGTCGATGACTTTCACGATTTCTTCAGTCGACCAATCGGAATTGAGCGGATAATTCAATGCCATCATTCCCACTTCCTTTCTGCACTTTTCTATTTTACACGGAAAAGAAGCATAAAACAGTTGCAACCGTCCGAAAACTTGTTATAGTTAGCTTGTTTGATTGTATTTTTATTCGGTTTTAAGGGGGGAAATCTGGTGCAAACAAAAAGCTTAACACAGCTCGATACACCTTTATTCGATGCGCTACTCGCGCATGCGAAACGTCAACCAATTCAATTTCATATTCCCGGTCATAAAAATGGTCAAGGAATGGATCCAGCCTTTCGATCGTTCATCGGTCAGAATGCGCTCGATATCGATTTAATCAATATCGCTCCCCTTGATGATCTTCATCATCCAAAGGCAATCATTAAGGAAGCTCATCAATTGGCCGCTCAAGCCTTCCACGCCGACGAAACGTTCTTTTCCGTACAAGGAACTTCAACGGCAATCATGGCAATGATCATGAGTGTCGTCGGACCTGATGATAAAATTCTCGTTCCTCGGAACGTGCATAAATCGGTGATGTCAGCTATCGTTCTTTCTGGTGCGCATCCGATTTTCATTCACCCTGAATTTGATGAGACATTCGGAATCGCGCACGGCATCACACCAAGCGCGGTAGAACGTGCCCTTGCACTTCATCCCGATACAAAAGCAGTTCTCGTCATCAACCCGACCTATTTCGGCGTTGCTGGCGATTTAGAGAGTATCGTCAAGCTTTCCCATAGTAAAGGTATTCCGGTACTCGTCGACGAAGCACACGGCGTTCATATCGCATTCCACGAAGATATGCCATTGTCTGCGATGCAAGCAGGAGCTGATCTTGCCGCAACCAGCGTGCATAAGCTCGGTGGGTCACTCACTGGAAGCTCTGTCCTGAACGTTCGTCGCGGACTTGTTTCTCCAGATAAAGTTCAAGCGGTGCTCTCGATGTTGACGACGACATCGACATCCTACCTATTGCTCGCATCTCTTGACTGTGCACGACGTCATCTTGCGATCAATGGTGAAGCGATGAATCGTCGGGCACTTGAACTTGCGACACGGATGCGTTTTGGATTAGCGAAGCTTCCTTATCTCGCTGTTTTCGGCGAATCCGATCTTCATTCGAGTGCGACGTTTGCCTTTGATCCTACGAAAGTGCTCGTTTCCGTTAAAGGACTTGGTATTTCCGGTCACCTTGTTGAAGAGTTTTTACGTGAAGAACATCGGATTGAAGTTGAACTTTCAGATTTGAACAACATCCTCGTCATCATTACGTCTGGTGACTCGGAAGAGACGATTGATGCCTTTCTCCATGCGATGTCATTACTGGTTGCACGTTATCAAAATAATGGCGCTGAAACGACTGATCATTCGATTGTTCTTCCAGACATCCCAGCACTCGCTCTCAGTCCTCGTGATGCATTCTATGAAGAGACAGAGACGATTCCGTTGATTGATGCGGTCGGGCGGATTTCAGCTGAATTCATGATGGTATATCCACCTGGCATCCCAATCTTCATTCCAGGCGAAATGATTACGGCAGACAATCTTGCCTATATTAAAGAAAACATCGAAGCTGGTCTTCCGGTTCAAGGCCTTGAGGACCATTCACTCGAGACAATCAAAGTCATTCAACAATCGAATGCGATTCGGTAAAAACAAGACAAAGCAGTAATCCTTATTCAATGAGGATTACTGCTTTTTTAGTCATTTCATTCTGCGTACTCATCATTTGGTGAACAAGGAATGAATGCTGCGAGTGCTTCACCAATTACTTCGACATCCTCTCGTTCAATCGCAAATGTACGAACTAAGACATCTCCATTCAACACATCCTGTTGATCGAGTAACGCTGACTGACCACCGGTTAAACTGACGACGAGTACTTTCCCGAAGAATTGTCCTGTACAGACGACAGCAAAATCATAGCGGGCGAGTGCAGTCGTCCAGCCGACAAAACGAACCTTATCCATCTCTGATACGTAATACAGCTCCTCCAAGGTAGTCACGGATTCCATGTGCGTCCACCCTCTCCAATTTTTACTTTTCCTTTTCCTTTTTTGAATCAAGCCCAAACAAAAAACACCTCATTCACGGTCGGCTCCCCGCGAATGAGGTGTTTCAATATTATTTAATGATGTGGATTGGGCTGCCGATTGCAACTTCAGCAGTTTCCATTGCGATTTCACCAAGTGATGGGTGCGCGTGGATTGTGAGTGCGATATCTTCAGCTGTCATACCAGACTCGATTGCGAGTCCCATTTCAGCGATCATATCAGAAGCGCCTGTACCAGCGATTTGCGCGCCGATCAAGAGACCATCTGATTTACGAGTGATCATTTTCAAGAAGCCGTCTGGCTCGTTGAGTGCAAGTGCACGACCATTCGCAGCGTAAGGGAATTTAGACGCGATGTAGTCGAGTCCTTCTTCTTTTGCTTGTGCTTCCGTGTAACCGACTGTAGCGAGTTCTGGGTCTGTGAAGACGACCGCTGGAATCGCGCTGTAGTCGAGGTATGCAGGGTGTCCTGCAGCTGCTTCAGCAGCGATTTTAGCTTCGAATGAAGCTTTGTGTGCAAGTGGTGGTCCGGGAACGATATCACCGATTGCGTAGATGTTTTCGTTTGAAGTACGGCACTGATCGTCGATTTCGACAAGACCACGGTCGCTGACTTTAACTTCTGCCATTTCAAGACCAAGATCACCAGTGTTCGGACGGCGACCAACAGTAACGAGGACGTAGTCCGCTTCAACTGTTTGTGCTTCACCGTTGACTTCGAATGTTACTTTAACGCCATCTTCCGACTCTTCCACACTTTGAGCAAGTGCTTCGTTGTGGATTGTGATGTTACCTTTTTGTTTGAGCTTTTTCTTAACGACTTGCGTCATAGCAGGCTCGAAACCAGAAAGGATGTCTTTTGTTCCTTCAAGAATGACGACTTCTGTATCGAAGTTCGCATACGCTGTACCAAGCTCCATCCCGATGTATCCGCCACCGATGACGATGAGTTTTTTCGGGATTTCAGGAAGGTTCAATGCGCCTGTTGAAGAAAGAACGCGTTTTGACCATTTGAAAGCTGGAAGTTCGATTGGAGTCGAACCTGTCGCGATGATACATTTCTTGAATTTGTAAGGAGTCGAAGAATCTTCGTTGATGATACGAACTGTATCTTCTGATTGGAAGTAAGCTTCCCCAACGACAGTCTCAACTTTGTTCCCTTTAAGAAGACCACTAACGCCGCCAGTCAATTTGTTGACGACAGATTGTTTCCAAGATTGAACTTTCGAGAAATCGACAGTTGCATTCTCAGAAGTGATCCCCATATCGCTTGAACCTTTAGCATGCTGGAAGTTGTGTCCTGCAGTGATCAAGGCTTTTGACGGGATACATCCAACGTTTAAGCAGACACCGCCGACGTTTTCACGTTCAACGATTGTTACTTTCATACCGAGTTGCGCGCCGCGGATTGCAGCAACGTAACCACCAGGGCCAGCCCCGATTACGAGTAAATCTGTTTCTTGTGCGAATTCACCTACTACCATTGCTTATCCCTCCATGATGAGAAGTTGTGGGTCGTTCAATAGACGTTTAACTAAGTTAAGCGCGTTTTGTGCAGTTGCACCATCGATGAGACGGTGGTCGAAGCTGAATGAAAGTGCAAGAACTGGTGCAGCAACGATTTCGCCGTTTTTAACGACCGCTTTTTCAGCGATACGACCGATACCGAGGATTGCAACTTCTGGGTGGTTGATGACTGGTGTGAACCACTGACCGCCAGCAGAACCGATGTTAGTGATCGTGATTGATCCACCTTTCATCTCGTCGCCAGAAAGTTTTCCTTCGCGTGCTTTACCAGCAAGGTCATTGATGTCGTCAGCGAGTGAGAAGATCGATTTACGATCTGCATCTTTAACGACTGGTACGACAAGACCGTTGTCTGTATCTGCAGCGATACCGATGTTGAAGTAGTTTTTGTAGACGATTTCTTCGTTTACATCGTCGATTGATGCGTTGATTGCTGGGTATTTCTTAGCAGCAGCAGTCAATGCTTTTACGACGAACGGAAGGTAAGTCAATTTCGTACCTTGAGCAGCCGCAACTTCTTTGAAGTTTTTACGGAGTGCTACGAGGTTCGTAACATCAACTTCGTCCATGAGTGTTACGTGTGGAGCTGTATGTTTCGAGTTAACCATTGCTTTCGAAATCGCTTTACGGATTCCTTTGATTTTCTCGCGTGTTTCAAGTTCAGGTTGAGCAGCAACGTAAGGCTTAACTTCTGTTTTTGGTGCAGAAGCAGCTGCAGCTGGTGCTTTTTCTTCTGTTGCTGGTGCTTCAGAAGTTTGTCCACCGTTTGCGAATGCATCGATGTCTTCTTTAACAACACGACCGTTGTCGCCAGAACCTTGGACTTCACGGATGTCGACACCTTTTTCACGTGCATATTTACGGACAGATGGCATCGCGATGACGCGTTCTGATTTATGGATTTGAACCTCGTTTGGTTTGTCTTCCACTTTTTGATCCGTATCTTGAACGTCTTTCGCGTTGTCTTCAGCTTTTGGTTGCTCTGCTTCTTCAGAAGGAGCAGAACCTTCGCCTTCGACTTCGAATGTGATGAGGACGTCGCCAACGACAGCTACGACACCTTCGTCAACTTTTACTTCTTTAACAGTACCATCAACTGGTGATGGGATTTCAACGACTGCTTTATCGTTTTGTACTTCAAGAAGAACGTCGTCTTCCTTGACAGTGTCGCCCGCTTTTACGAACCACTTTACGATTTCACCTTCATGAATACCCTCACCGATATCCGGCAATTTGAATTCAAATAAACCCATTTGAATATGCCTCCTTTTAGTTCACTCTTCTAGTCGATTGTTATCTGTAAAAACGGAAGCAAGGAGAGAATGGAACCCTCTCCTTATTTTCCGAAATGCTCTTAGAAATTGTAGACAGTTTTGACTTTCTCAACGATATCTTTGTGGTCTGGGATCCAGACGTCTTCACCTTGTGCGAATGGGAAGATTGTATCTGGTGCAGCAACACGAAGGATCGGTGCTTCAAGGTCAAGGATTGCACGTTCTTGGATTTCAGTAGCAACCATTGCAGCAATACCCGCTTGTTTTTGTGCTTCTTGAACGACGACGACACGGTTTGTTTTCTTGACAGAAGCAAGAATCGTATCGATATCAATCGGGCTGATCGTCATCAAGTCGATGATTTCGACGCTGATGTTTTCTTTTTCGAGCTCTTCAGCTGCTTTAAGTGAAGCGTGTACCATCGCACCGTAAGTGACGATTGTTACATCTGTACCTTCACGTTTTACATCAGCTTTTCCGAGTTCGATCGTGTAATCGCCCTCTGGCACTTCACCGCGGAATGAACGGTAGAGTTTCATGTGCTCGAGGAATACGACTGGGTCATTGTCGCGGATTGACGCGATCAAGAGACCTTTTGCATCGTATGGTGTTGAAGGAATGACAACTTTAAGTCCTGGTGACTGAGCCATGAGTCCTTCGAGGTTATCTGCGTGAAGTTCCGGTGTTTTAACACCGCCACCGAATGGTGAACGGATTGTTACAGGTGCACTGTACGTACCACCTGAACGGTAACGGAGACGCGCAAGTTGTGCTGCGACTGAATCAAATACTTCGAATACGAATCCGAAGAATTGGATTTCCATGATTGGACGGAATCCTGTCAGACTGAATCCGACAGCAAGACCACCAATACCTGATTCCGCAAGTGGTGTATCGAAGACGCGGTCTTCACCGAGCTCATCTTGAAGACCTTCTGTCGCACGGAATACCCCACCGTTTTTACCGACGTCTTCACCGAACATGAGAACTTGTTCGTCGCGTTTCATCTCGACGCGCATTGCGTCAGTGATCGCTTGGATCATCGTCATTTGTGCCATGGGTTATTTCGACTCCTTTGCTGTATACTCATCAAGCTGCTCTTGCAGGTTTTGTGGAAGCTTTTCAGCCATCACGTTGATGAAATCTGTAACTTTTTGTTTTGGTTCTTTGTCAGCTTGTGCAAGTGCTTCCTTAACGTCAGCTTTTGCTTGCTCGATGACTTCGTTCTCTTTATCTTCGTTCCAAAGACCTTTTGCTTCCATGAAAGCACGGAAACGGACGAGTGGATCTTGTGCTCGGTACTCATCATCCATGTCTTTTGTACGGTAACGTGTTGGATCATCACCAGCGAGTGTGTGTGGTCCGTAACGGTAAGTCAATGTTTCGATCAATGTCGGAACACCGTTAAGTGCTTCAACACGAGCTTGTTTCGTAGCTGCGTATACAGCGAGAACGTCCATACCGTCGACTTGGATACCATTGATCCCAGCAGCGACAGCTTTTTGAGCGATTGTTTTCGCCATAGATTGTTTTTCGACAGGTGTCGAGATTGCGAAACGGTTGTTTTGAACGACGAAGATTGCAGGTGCTTTGAAAGCTCCAGCGAAGTTCATACCTTCATAGAAGTCCCCTTGTGAAGAACCACCATCACCTGTGTAAGTGATTGCGACTTGTTCTTTACCGCTTTTCTTAAGACCGAGAGCAACACCAGCCGCTTGAACGATCTGCGCACCGATGATGATTTGTGGCATTAAGACGTTAACACCTTCAGGAATCTTACCACCTGTGATGTGACCGCGTGAGAACAAGAATGCTTTGTAAAGTGGGAAGCCATGGAAGACCATTTGTGGAATATCACGGTATCCAGGAAGAATCCAGTCATCTTTATCCAAAGCGAATTGTGTACCGATCATTGACGCTTCTTGTCCAGCTACTGGTGCGTAGAACCCAAGACGTCCTTGACGGTTAAGTGAGATTGCACGTTGGTCCCAGATACGTGTGTATACGAGACGGCGCATTAATTCCGTAAGCTCTTCATCCGAGAGGTCTGGCATAGCGTCTTTATTGACGACTTCACCTTTCTCGTCAAGAATGCGGAACGTTTCAAAGTTTTCTTCCACGTTTTTAAACATGTTTACGTTCATCTTTTCACCTCATCCTTTCACTGCGTTCAGCGAAATATTCCTCTGACTGATTTGCTCACATGACAATAGTGTCCAAAAAACGAAGTCCCGTGTGACTATCCTTTGAACATGTGTCTGTGTACCTATTCAGTTGAGTAAACTGTATTATCATGAATCGACACGTAATAGTGTCTTGTTCATTACGTTACAAGTATAAATCTGTAACACCTTAAAATCAAAGGAAATGTTTTATTTTTTTCACGTTTCATATTGTGAATTCAATCACAAAACTAGAATATTCCATCTTCTGTATCATTCGATATTTTCCTACTGTGTTAGTTGTCATCATTCCCCACTTTCCTATGCTATACTTTTTGTAGACGAAAGGAGTGTTGTTCATGATCACCATGAATGAAATCGTACGCGAAGACGTTCCTGCTCTTCACGAACGGTCAGTAGAAGTGACCTTCCCTCTCAGCGATGAGGATAAGGAAACGATGCGACTCATGCGCGAGTTCCTCGCCAACAGTCAAGATGATGAAATTGCGAAGAAATACGACTTACGAAGCGGTATTGGACTTGCAGCACCACAGATCGGTGTCAACAAGCGCATGTTCGCGATCCGCTTACCGGATGGTGACGATTTATTGGAATTTGGTATCTATAATCCAAAAATCATCAGTCATTCCGTCGAGCAGACGTATTTAACTGGCGGTGAAGGATGTTTGTCCGTCGACCGTGAAGTCGAAGGACATGTACCGCGCTATATGCGTATTACCCTAACTGGCATCGATCATAACGGAAATCCTATAAAATTACGTTTAAAAGGGATGAAAGCAATCGTCTGCCAACATGAATACGACCATCTAGATGGCGTCATGTTTTACGATCGGATTGATAAAAAAGAACCGTTCAAGGAATACGGTCCTGCTACGTAATACAAAAATCCTCGTTTCCGTTTTCGGAGACGAGGATTTTTTGAATCAGACTTCCATGATGATCGGCATGACCATCGGATGACGTTGTGTTTTTTCTGTTAAATACGGTGTGAGCGTATCATTGATGACTTGTTTGATATCCGTCCATTTCGTATTCCGGTTCGCAAGCGATTGATCAAGTGAGCGCTTGAGTAGACGTTCAGCATCTTTAATCAAATTACCCGACTCACGCATGTAGACGAAACCACGTGAGATGATGTCCGGTCCTGAGACGAGACGATTCGTCTTCGAGTCGAGCGTCACGACGACGACGACGACGAGTCCCTCTTCCGAGAGGATACGACGATCGCGTAAGACGATGTTTCCGATGTCTCCGATCCCTTTTCCGTCGACATATACCGCATTCGCTTGAATCTTCCCGGTGATAGCGGCTGCATTCGCATCTAATGCGAGTACTTCACCGTTATCCATGACGAAACAGTTTTCTTCCGGTACACCAGCATCCATCGCAAGCGACATATGCTTCTTCAGCATCCGATATTCACCGTGAATCGGCATGAAGTATTTCGGATTTAATAGACGTAACATGAGCAACTGCTCTTGTTGACTACCGTGACCTGATGTATGGATATCATTCAGTTTACCGTACATGACATCTGCGCCAGCTTTATATAGCTGATTGATCGTCTTTCCGACAGAAACGACGTTTCCTGGGATTGGTGACGACGAGAAGATGACGAGATCATCCGGAATGATCGAGATTTGACGATGTGTTCCGTTTGCGATACGGCTAAGTGCCGCCATTGGTTCTCCTTGTGAACCGGTACAAAGGATCGTCAACTCATTTGATTTATAACGTTTCATCTCGTTCGGTTCGATAATCGTACCCTTCGGCGCTTTGATGAAATCAAGTTCTTGACCAATCATCATGACCTTGTCCATACTACGTCCGAAAACGACGATTTTCCGTCCTGCTTCAACAGAAGCATTGACGGCTTGTTGCAGACGATAGATGTTCGACGCAAACGTCGCAAAGATGATCCGTCCTTCCGCTTTACGGAAGATGTCTGAGATCGTTTCCCCAACGACACGTTCACTCATCGTAAACCCTTCCACTTCTGCGTTCGTTGAATCCGATAGAAGACACAAAACGCCTTCCTTACCGAGTTCAGCCATTTTCGCTAGATCAGCTGGTTCTCCGACTGGTGTGAAATCGAACTTAAAGTCCCCTGTATGCACGATGTTCCCTTGTGGTGTTTTGACGACGACGCCGAACGAGTTTGGAATCGAGTGTGTCGTACGGAAGAACGAGATGCTTGTCTTCCGGAACTTGATGATCGAATCTTCATCGATTTCATGCAGTTCCGCGTTGCGAAGCAACCCGTGCTCTTCAAGTTTCACCTTGATGAGACCCATCGCAATCTTTCCTGCGTAAATCGGTAAGTTTACTTGTTTAAGCAAGAAAGGCAGACCGCCAATGTGATCTTCATGACCGTGTGTGATGAAGACGCCTTTGACCTTGTCCTTGTTCTTGATCAAGTACGTGTAATCTGGAATGACATAGTCGATTCCGAGTAATTCATCTTCTGGGAACATGACACCCGCGTCAATGACGATGATCTCATCTTGGAATTGAACGACATACGTGTTCTTCCCGATTTCCCCGAGTCCACCGAGTGCGAAAACGGCGGCCTGATGGTTTTTGACGAACTTCATTCGAACGTCGCAACCTTGAAATCAGGATGTTGTTGTTCGTATGTCAAAAATTCTCCACTGACTTCGCGGATGAACTCGATGTTGATTTCTTTGAGGTGGTCAATCGTTGATCGCACGTCACGAATGCTTTCCCCTTCTACATACATTGTTTCTGTCCGTTCACGAACAGGTGCTTCCGAACGAAGCGGTTGGTAAAATACTTTAAAAATCATGCCTAGCAACTCCTTATCAGTACATTGTTTTTTGTCCTTAGTACAGTATACACGATACATGGACTATTTTTCATCCTTATTCGGCATGTTCCCTTCCGGCAACACGCTTTTGGTTATGCTATACTTTCACATGAACAGGTCATTTCGACCAATTAAAAAGAGAAGGTGAAACCATGGCAAATCAGAAAGTCGTCTTTTTCGATATCGACGGAACCTTATTGCATGATGGTCATTTTGTTCCGGAATCAACAAAACAGGCAATTCGTAAGCTTCAAGAAAATGGTGTTTATGTAGCGCTCGCAACTGGACGCGGACCTGCGATGTTGTCTGGAATCCGTGAACTACTCAACATCGATACGATTATCGGCTATAACGGGCAAATCGTCGTTCATCAAAATGAAATCATCTACAAACGTCCACAACCGAAGACGGATTTAACGCATTTAACGCAGCAAGCGAAAGAAAACGGGCATACACTCGTTTATCTTGGTGAAACAAAAGGCTTCACGACGAAATCAAATGACACGCATGTCGTAGATTCGCTCGGCGATCTCGACATGCCATTACCGATTCACGATGAAGAAGCTTTCTTATCGCATGATGTTTTCCAAACGCTCGTTTACTGTACGGCCGAAGAAGAAGCGGATTATGTTAAACGGTATGACGCATTCGATTTCATTCGTTGGCACCCACACGCAATGGATGTCATCAATGTCGGTTCTTCGAAAGCAGAAGGGATCAAACAATTCCTGAAATTGACGAACATTCGCCGCGAAGATACCTTTGCATTCGGTGATGCTTTAAACGATCTAGAGATGCTCCGCTACGTTGGAACCGGTATTGCGATGGGCAACGGACTTCCAGAAACGAAAGCTGCTGCTGATTACGTCACGAAACCGATTCTCGAAGACGGGATCGCACACGGATTAAAAGAGTTCCAACTGATTTAATAAGTAGATGTAAAGCTGAGGCATGCCTCAGCTTTTTTTAATTCTTCACTTTATGAATCGCGCGCTCTAGACGGTCGAGATCCTCATTTTCACCAATGACGACGAGATAATCTCCTTTTTCGATCATTTCATCAGCTTGTAAAGAAATCAGAACGTTTTCTCCACGTTTAATGGCGACGACGTTCGCCCCGTATTTGCTCCGTAGATCGAGATCAATCAATGTTTGTTTCGCCATCCGATCACTAACTTTAATTTCAACGATCGAAAATTCTTGAGATAAGTCGAGATAGTCAAGAATATTTGAACTCATTAAACCGTTCGCAATTCGGACGCCCATATCCCGTTCTGGGTGAACGATGAAATCTGCTCCGATTTTTCGTAATACTTTTTCGTGGTAATCGTTCGTCGCTTTAACGGTGATCGATTGTACCCCGAGCTCTTTTAAAATCAATGTCGTCAAGATGGATGCTTGAATATTTTCCCCGATGGCAACGATGACATGATCGAAGTTTCGGATTCCTAGACTTTTTAAGACATTCTCATCCGTCGTGTCCGCGATGACGGAATGCGTCGCAATTCCCATGAATTCATTGACGCGCTCCTCGTCGGAGTCAATCGCTAAAACATCATAACCATTTTTTGATAGTTCTCGGACGATCGAGCCACCAAAGCGCCCTAGTCCAATTACTGCAAACTCTCCATTCATTTTCACAACTCTCCTTCACAATCGCTCTTCCTTAGTAGTGTACCCGATTCATTTTAAAAATACTATAAACGCCCCTGCGATTCGCAGAGGCGTTTATTCATCCATTATTTTGAGGATTTCCCACGCACATAATCGTTATCGAACAAGAAGAGTCGTAAAATCAAGTACAACGCCGGAATCAAGAGTAAGAGTCCGAAGATGAAGACGACGACGAGTGCGGAAGCCATTGTTTCGTTAACGACCGCTTTGTTGATATCGATATATGGATACAAGATATATGGTAAGTGCGTATAACCGTAACCAAACCATGCCACTCCATACTGTAACATGACCGCGACGAAGGCAATTCCGTAATTCTTCTTCATGTAGACGAGTGTTACCGCAACGAGGAAGAAGATGAAACTAGCAGCGAACCACCACCAGTTCCCGTTTAAGATGTTCTCATAGTGCCATGCCGCTTGATTTTTCAATCCAAAGAAGACGAGTGCACAGACAAGAATCGTCGGACCACTCCAGAAGAGTGCCCATTTACGAATTAGCGGAGTAGCCCCTTCATCCTTCGCTTTATCTGCGTAGAACAAAAGGAACATCGCACTGATATAGAGGACGGATACGATAGCGAGTGCTACGACCGACCAAGAGTAAAAGTTCGTAAATAATTTTGTTCCTAAAAACTCGACTGTTTCATTCGTTTTACGAATAAAACCACCTTGACTGATCGTCAATGTCGTTGACATCGCCGCCGGAATCAATAGACCAGTTGCTCCATATAAGAACGTATAGAACATGCTGTCGTTTGATCCATAATTGGCAAATGCATAGAAGCTACCGCGAATTGCAATCAATACAAGAACGATTGAGGCTGGCACAAGCAGTGCCGTACCGAAATAATAAGCGGTATCCGGGAAGAACCCGACTAGTCCGACGAAGAAGAATACGAAGAAGACGTTCGTTACCTCCCACACTGGTGAGAGATAACGAAGAATCAATCGATTCGTTAAATGATCCCGCTTCGTATATTTTGAATAAAAGGCATAAAATCCAGCACCGAAGTCAATTGAGGCAACGATGAGATATCCGTACAGGAAAGTCCAAAGGACCGTAATTCCTAGTGTTTGAACGTCCAAATCGTTCCCTCCTTACTTGTTATCATCCACGAACATAGCTTCCCCACGCGCGTGGTGGTTTTCAGCAAGTTCTTGAAGTTCTTTACCAACCGGGTTTTTCTTGAACATCCGTAATAATACGACTGTACAAATCGTACCAAGCATCAAGTACAAGGCACTGAATAGAATCAACATCGGACCAACAGCAGTTGACGTCGTCGCCGCATCTGCAGTCCGCATGATGCCGTAAAGTGTCCAAGGTTGGCGACCAATTTCAGCGTACATCCAACCTGCTTCAATTGAAATCATCGCTAGAGGTCCACCGATGAAGACACCTCTTAAAATCCATTTATTATACGGATTCAATTTTTTCAAACGGAATGCCAAGATGAACAACGCAGAGATGGCAGCCAAATACATACCAATCGAGACCATGATATCGAAGAAATAGTGAACGATCAGCGGTGCTTGATCTTCTTTAGCAAACTCATTTAGACCAATAACTTCTGTATCTGGAGCTCCACCTGCAAGAATTGAAAGTGCATATGGGATTTTGACGGCTCCCTTAATTTCATAACTGCCGTCTTCTTGCTGATCAAGTATCCCACCAAAGATCAACTCGGCTTCACTTGTCGTTTCAAAATGCCATTCAGCAGCTGCAAGTTTTTCTGGCTGGTATTTTGCCAAGTATTTCCCTGAGAAATCTCCGACAAGTGCCGTCGAGAAGGCAAAAATCAAACCGGCCATGACAGTGAGACGAAGAGCTTTTTTATGATAAGCCGTCTCCGCTGCTGAGAGTGTTTTTTTGCGGAGTAAGTGGAACGCCGCGATTGCCGCCAAGATGAATGCGACTGTTAAATAAGCCGATACGATGACGTGTGTTGCTTTTGTAGGTGTTGCTGTATTGAACATTGCTTTTAATGGTTCGATTTGCGTTAGCGTTCCGTTGACGATCTTAAACCCTTCTGGTGAGTTCATGAAAGAGTTGACCGTCGTAATGAAGAATGCTGATGCTGTCGCACCAATGACGACCGGAATCCCGATCAACCAGTGTAACCATGGGTTTTTGAACCGATCCCACGTGTACAGATAAATACCGAGGAAAATCGCTTCAAAGAAGAATGCGAATGTTTCCATGAATAGCGGTAATGCGATCGTTTGACCAGCCACTTGCATGAGTGACGGCCAAAGTAGTGATAATTGCAATCCAATTGCCGTCCCTGTCACGACACCGACTGCGACGGTAACGACGTATCCACGCGTCCACCGTCTTGCTAATAAAATATAATCCGGATCTTTGCGTTTCAGACCGATGAATTCAGCTGCGAGTACCATGAGCGGTACCCCGACGCCAATCGTCGCGAATATAATGTGAAACGCTAATGTGAGCCCTGTCAACAATCGACTGAGCAATACGGGATCATTGAACATGTATATAGCCCCCTCTTCCTAAAACATACTTCTCTATATGGTCTATAACCGTATCATAGAGAACATAACCCTTTATGTCTGTTTATAATGTTTGATGTAACAAATTGTTCACATGTGCACGTGATTTTTTTCACAAAATGTTCGAAAACTCCTATTCTTACATATATAAAAAGCTTTCCCATTCTTGATTTCGAAAGGGAAAGCAGTATGTCCTTCATTATTTCATAAAACTTTTTAAACGTATTCTCGGAAATAATGGTCGAGTAAATCAATCACAAATGGAATTGCGGATTCATCTGGATTCAAAGTTGGTTGATGAAGTCCAGATGTCGGATTATCGACTCCGAGCCAAAACATCATTCCTGGAATTTCCTTCAACATGAATCCAAAGTCTTCTCCTGTCATTGCTGCATCACATTCGATGTAGTTCGCATTCATCTTGACGAATGATGAGAATTTATCAACGATGTGTCGGTCATTGACGACCTCGTAATAACGATTTCCGAATTGTAGATCAATCTTGACGCCGAACGAAGCTTCGATTCCCCGGATGATGTCACGAACGCGTCGTTCCAGTTTTTCCATGTCTTCTCCATTGAGTGCGCGCATCGTTCCGTCAAGAACAGCTCTACCGGCGATGACGTTTTCCCGAATCCCAGCATCGACCTTTCCGATCGTGATGACGCTACAGTTCATCGGATTGATGGATCGGCTGACGATTGTTTGCAATTGCATGATCAAGGCTGCTTGCGCAACGACTGTATCAATCGTCAAATGAGGAAATGCCGCGTGACCACTTTGACCATAGATCGTGATATGGACTTCTCGAGCACTCGCGAACAAGACGCCAGGACGGCTCGCAATCGTACCGACTGGATATTCCGGTGCGACATGAAGACCATACATCTCACTTGGACGATATTTTTCAAACAACGGACTTTTAATCATCGGTTCTGCCCCGCCCGGACCTTCTTCCGCTGGTTGGAATAAAAAGACGACATCATCCATGACCGGCAATTCAATGATTCGTTTCATTAATCCTAACGCAATCGACGTGTGCATATCGTGACCACAGGCATGCATGAAGCCTGGATGTTCCGAGCAAAATGGAAGACCTGTCGCTTCTTCGATCGGTAACCCATCAATGTCTGCCCGGTACCCAATCGTCCGATTCCCAGTCAATCCTTTCACTCGAACGAAAACACCCGTTTCAAACGTGTCATACGTGACACGATCTGGTGGATAAGCACGAATTTGTTCCAATATAAAAGCTTGCGTCTTAAATTCCTTGAACCCTGGTTCTGGTATTTTATGAAGCGCGCGCCGCATTTCAATGGCGTATTCCATCTGACTGACTTCCTCCTTCTTCTTTTACGATGTCCCAAAATGCTTGAACTTGTTTCAGCTCAAGCATCGATTCCGTAGACAAGATCCATGTATCTCGCTTTAATATCTTTCCGGACGATGTTTTTAACGGAAGCTGCATGACTTCATTTGATTGCTGGATCGTCGACTCGGGTAAAATCGCAAATCCAATTCCATGTAGAGCCATCTGCTTGCATGTCTCGATTTGATCGACGACCAGCGTCCGAGAGGGGGGGCTTGCGAACCGATCTTGCCACCACTCTAAAATTTCTTGGTAGTATGTCGAATCACTCTTGAACTGGATGAACGGTCGATCCGTCACGCGCAATTGTTCAATCGACGTCAGCTCACTATCGACTAAATAGAGCGGATCCGAGAAAAGACGTTCTTTGACACCTTTCCAGTCCGGGTTTCCACGAATGATCCCGATATGAAAATGTTCCTCTAACATATGACGCATCATCTCACTCGACCAACCCGTGACAAGCTGGACACGGACATGCGGATAACGCTCAACGAATCGTTTTAAGACACGCGGGAGCCAGTATTGCCCCATGATGGAAGCGACGGCAATCCGAAGCGTCCCATAAACGGCACCTTCTTCTGCTGTCAATTCACTTTTTAACTCGAGTTCCTTCCGATTCATCTCTTTTGCGAGACCGATTACTTTTTCTCCTTGTGGTGTGATGCTTAACCCACGCGATGAACGAATGAATAATTTTGTTCCCCAGCGTCTTTCAATCGCAACGAGACGTTGACTAAGTGCAGGTTGCGAGACGAATAATCGTTCAGCAGCGCGCCTCATATTCAATTCTTCCGATAAGGTGATCAACATTTCCATTTCCGACACTTGCAATGTGAGATTCGACTCCTCATGATATAAGATGGCATTAGTTTAACACGTTAGAAAGGACGATACATATGACACGCTATCATTTTATGTTCATCATCTCAACGATTGCAACGCTTGGCAGTCTCTATTTCAGTGAAATTCGCGGATTCATTCCCTGCCCGCTCTGTTGGTGGCAACGACTATTCATGTATACGACAGCCTTTTATTTGCTCATCTCGCTATTCCGGTCGAAAACGATTGATCCGCTCTTCGTCCGCCTGTATGTGCTTGCCGGCTTTGGTGTCGCCTTGTACCACGTCATCCTTGAGCGCTTACCCGATGGCGAAGCGTTATGTACGAGTGGCTGTCTCATTAAATGGGTCAACTATTTTGGCTTCTTGACGATTCCGATGATGAGTCTTATTGCCTTTACATTACTCTTAGTACTAGCGTTCTATCCAGCACGTTCAAACAATGAAGCGTAAGACAACACGATACAAATAAGGAGAAGCTATTTGAGCTTCTCCTTATTTGTATCGTACATCACGTCCAGCGATTGAAGACGCTGACGGCGCTTGAGAACGCAAGCTCTGAGAGTTGTCCCGTACCTTCACACCAGTCCCCGACGAAAACGACACCTGCATGATCCGGAATGTGAGTCGCAAGTGGCGTTTGCCCCATTTTCCATTTGATTTCTTGTACGACTGCTCGTTTGATCGTTCGTTCTGCGACGATACGTTGTCTCCAATCTGCAAAATGAACGTCAAGCATCTGTTCGATTCCCGTTCGGACATGTCCAATATAATCGGGATCATCAAGTCGATCGTGTTCAAGATAGGCGATTGCTTGAAGGACTTGACCATCCTTCGGTGCAAGACTTGTATCATAATGCGATAAATCCGTGATGAACGCTCGATGCGAACGGTCGTAGATGTATGAATACGGTGTTTGAATATACGGGTGAAGTCCAAGATCATACACGAATACTTCTACTGGTTCATGACTCGCATACGGTGTAACAAATCGTTGAATGACAGTTGGGGTCGCCATTTTTAAAATTTCACGCGGTGGTACGGCAAAGATAATCCGTTCGACGTTCCATTCTTGTTTCTTTCGATCACGGACTAAGAATCCTGTCATAGTCGATTCGACTGCTGTTATTTTTGTTTTTTTCAAGATCTCTCCACGATTCTCTAGGATGATCCGTTCCAACTCCTGTACTAACCCTTGCCACCCACCTTCGATGTATGAGACAGGCTTTCGCGTCCGAAAAAGTTTTTGATAATACTCGAAATAGACGTCTGACGGGATTTTTTCCGGTTCTGCCGTAAAAAAGTTCGTTGATGCCAAATCAAGCATCAACTGTGCCACTTGTTCATCGACTCGTTCTGTTTTTAACCATTGTCCGATCGATTGTAGCGGATCCCCTCGTTCGACTCGTAAAATCGTTTTAATGATCTCCCATGTGAAACGTACTTTGTTCGTTCCTTCGATGACTTCTGTTTTTAGTAATCCCCAGGCATTCGCAGGAACTGCCGTCAAATGACCTGAAAACTCATATTTCGCACGACTCGCTGAGAAATCTAACCACGTCACTTCGATACCGAGCTGTTTCGTTAATTTGCGAAGAATCGATTGATCGCGTCCATAAATCGCATGAGCACCGTAATTAAACGTAAACCCTTTTACGGTTTGAGAGGTGGCACGTCCTCCAAGTAATCCAGCATCCCAAAGCGTGACCGGTGTTCCTTGTTTTGCGAATAATGCCGCTGCCGTCAAGCCGGATAATCCTCCACCTATGATACCAATCGTCATACTCCCGCCTCCTCAATCGTCATTTCTTTTCTTTTCCCATAACGATTGAAGAAGAATCGAAGAACATGAAAAAAGACGCGATTTCAATCATGAAATCACGCCTCCTTATTCTTGATTATGCTCTCCACCATTCATCGAGTGGTGAGACCGGCATATGATGCTTATGCCCAACACGTTTATACTGCGTCTCTAACTTTTCTTGACTTGCTTCTGAAATCGTCTTACCTTCCAAGTAATCATCAATTTCTTCGTATGTCATTCCGAGTGCCACTTCGTCTGGTAGTGCCGGACGGTTTTCTTCAAGATCTGCTGTCGGAACTTTTTCAATCAAGACTTCTGGTGCGTTCAAGTAACGTAAGAGTTGTTTCCCTTGCCGTTTATTCAGTCCCGTCAATGGCGTCAGATCACATGCACCATCACCATGTTTCGTGTAGAATCCTGTCACGAATTCAGCTGCATGATCCGTTCCAACGACTAAGCAGCCATAATGAGCGGCTAAATCATACTGGCTTTTCATTCGCTCCCGCGCTTTCGTATTTCCTTTACTAAAGTCGGAGAGTTCTGCACCTGTCGCTTCTTTGAACGCCTGCATCGATGCTTCGACTGCTGGTTTAATGTTCACACGAAGCGAATGATCCGGTTGAATGAACGTCAAGGCTGTCTGTGCGTCTGCTTCATCTTGTTGTTCCCCGTAAGGCAAGCGGACCGCATAAAATGCGACATCTTTCCCCTCTTCTTTTCGCAACTCTTCAACTGCCAGTTGGCATAGACGACCTGCGAGCGAAGAATCTTGTCCCCCTGAAATGCCCAATACGAATCCTTTTGCTCCAGTATGCTTGAGATACGCCTTCAAGAAGCCTACCCGCTCGCTTACTTCTTGTGCTGGATCAATGACAGGCTTTACTCCTGTTACTTGGATGATTTCTTGTTGCATGAATCACTTCACTCCTTCACATTGTGTTGATCGTCATTTTGAATCAATCATTTGTCGATCCGTCGTTTGTTTTGCACTTGCTCCCTTGAATTGACGGATTGTCGATACGCGAACTTCCGTGCTATCACCTAAAGAGGAGATTGGTAATTCAACCGTATACTGTTTCGTTTCACGTTTCGTGAACGTATCCTTTTCAATCGCTTGCGTGAAAACTTGTTCTTTCTCAAAATCATACGTTACGTGTTGTTTCGCATCAATCAATTGAGCCTGAAAACGTTGTGAGGAAGGATACGTCACGTTCACACTATGATCATTTGGATTCGTTAAAGATATGTCTAATTGCATCATGTCGTCCTGCTTGGTCGTTTTGACTGCGATCTGAATCGGTTCGTTCGTGGTTGTTGTTGCCTGTTGTTTCTTTTCTTGGCAACCTGCTAAACAAACAGTAAGCAGTAGCAGAATGAAAACGAGACGTTTCATCTCATCCCTCCTTTTATCTTTATTAATTTTATCACAAAAAAAAGCGAGAGAGGATTCTCCTCTCTCGCACGTTTATCCGCTTATGCCACAGGTAAAGTCGATGGATTCATCTTGAATGAAAACAATTGCTCTAATCCTGTCGCAAACAGTTCGTCACAAATATCCTCTGCCGCGTTTGCTGGTGCGACTAATGTAATCGTCCGACTGTCGATTGTTTCGATCGTTACATATACCCCTGTTTTTGTCCGTTCCTTGTATCCTACTGCTAAATCTGTTTCAGCGAAAAGTAACATATCCCCGATTCTCCCCTTTTCTCATTCATAATGCCCAGCCAAGAGATGACCTACATGATTCGAATTCGTTATTGTAGATTAACTGTACCAAAGGGCAGAAAAAAGAAGAAAATTGTCATTCGACATTTCATTTCAAAACAATATTTCAATTTCATCAGGGATATTTTGGAATGCTTGATTTAGTTGTTAGATGCAAGCGTTTTAATAAGCATTTCCAACACATTTCATTTCGATTTCAAAAAGATGACAACATAATTTTGATTATTTTACCAGCATTTTTAGACAACAGGGAAAATATACCTAGACAATTAGTGACTCATTTTGTCGAATGATTCTCTCAAGCAATTATTTTTTAAGTTCTCATGAACTTTCATCTATCATTCGATTCATTTGCTGCCAAACCGTTCCTAGTGCTTCTTCCCCACTCTCGATTCGCGTCAATGCGAGTTCGGCTTGTAGAGCTACTTCATATTCCCGGTCTCGGATTGCTTCACGCAGTCTTGGAATCGACTGTTCCGTTCCGACATCAAACAAGAAGCGAGCAGCTCGCCAGCGTACTAATTTATTTTTATCCGCTAATGCTTCCATCATCATTGGTTCAGCTTCTGGCATCGCCCAATCAGAAATCGTATCGCCTGCTGTCCGACGCACAATCCCTGACGGATCATGCAGTGCACTCGTCAAATACTCTAACAGTTCTTCACGGTGATCTTCGAACATCCCAAGCTTTACGATCGCTTGACGTCGAATTTGCATCTTCTCATCCTGTAGCAGGCGAGCATAAGCAGGAACCCATTCCATCTCAACAGGTAGTTCATCGAGCGCCGCGAATCGTTCTTTCCAATCGGTTGATTGAATCGCTTGACCGCTAAATGTAATATCTTCTCCTGCTGCGAGCGACTTAAGACGTTCGATACGTTCGACTGGATATGCAATCTCAATCTCATTCGCTACTTCACGCAAACTTTCGTCAAGATCACCGTATCGAGGTGCTTGTTCCACCCAGCGTCGATCGCTAATGACATTCTGAACGAATGGTTGGACGAATAGCGCTGCTTCTCGGAAACGTTCCGACAGCCCTTCTCGTTTTTCTTCTAATCCTTTTACACCTTTGATTTGCATTGGTACGCCTAAAATGAACTGCACGAACAGATGGACAGGTTCATACTCAGCATCTGTCTCGTGCTGTTCAACATCATTTAACGTTTCACCGAACGCACGTCGTATATCGATGACAAGCGAACGCCAATCATATTTCGGATAACGCTCGATCGATAAAAAGTCACTGACCTGATAAACGAACTTAACGCCAGGTATTTCAAGTAATCGCTGAATGTGTTCCGGTGCGCCAAAGGCATGCTCGAATGTCTGTCCTTTTTCCGAAAAGACCTCATCAACGATGACTTTCATGTTATTTGGACTTGGTGTTGGTTCAATCGCTACGATTTTCATGTGTATCCCCTCCACTTCTATCATTTCAGATATCTAATCTGAAATGCAAAGCAAATGCCCTACAGACGTGACCGTAGGGCAAAAACTTACTTGAATGCTTCTTCAATGATTGCAACGAAGGCATCCGGTGTCTCAAACATCCCCATGTGTCCACTGTCTGTTGACCGATGTATGAGATGATCATTCTTTGGTGCAAATGCGCTTTCCTCTGAAATCAGTTGATCTTTCGTGCCGTGAATGATGACACCTTTTACGTTTGCTTTCGTTAAGACCTTCGTCATATCTCGCCGATCTCGCATTGCAGAAAGCGCACGGATGGCTCCTTCGACCGTCATCATGTACCCGATTTCAAGTGCTTCAGCGACAGCGAACTCATCTGCCCCTTCAGCGAATAAGGACGGAACAAGACCATTGACGAATTCTCTGACACCGACTTCTTCAACGCGCGTGATATTTTGATTTCGTTTTTGTTTCGCTTGTTCATCATCTGCTTTAGCTGTCGAGTACACGAGACCGTATCCACTGATTTGATCCGCATACCCTTCTACGATTGCAGCTGTAATGTATCCACCAAAGGAATGCCCGATGATGATCGGCTTTTCGATACCACGTCGATCAAGTTCATGCATGACCCATTCTGCAAAGCCTTCAATCGTATCCGGACCAACATCAAGTCCCTCATGTCCTGGTAAACTTAGTGGTAATACATCAAAGGAATGTCGTAAATTTGCCTCTACCCGATTAAAATAATCTGTTCCTCCTGTAAATCCATGCAGGAGTACAAGTGTTTGTTTTTCCATTGACTACCTCATCCCTTCCATTCAGATGCGAGCATACGGTACATCGTCAAATCCATGAAACGGCCATGACTGTATGCATAATCTTCTAGTAATCCTTCTGCTTTGAATCCTAATTTTTGAACCAATGCATTAGAAGCGAGATTTTCAGGTGCGACGAGGGCGCTGATTCGATGGAGAGCAAATTCTTCAAAGCCATATGTCAGAACAGCTCTTGCCGCTTCCGAAGCGACACCACGTTGCCAATAGTCTTGACTAACTTCAAAACCAATCTCAGCCCGATGGTATTGGGATAGCCAGTTATGAAATCCGATCGTACCGATCAATTGATTCGTTTGCGCATCAGCAATTGCCCAGCGAATCGCTTTACCGTGCGTGAACTGTTCTTTAAAGTAACTGATGACATTTTTAGCTTCATAGACCGTCACGAGCGGATCTGATCCGTAATAGTACATCACTTTATCGTCCGATAGGATTTTAAACAATTCGCGTGCGTCACGGTTTTCGAGCTCCCGTAATATGAAGCGCTCGGTCCGCAATTCCGGGAATGGCTTTCGCAAGCCCCACATGCTCCATCACCTCTCTTTATGCTTCTCTATGTAGTATGCCCGTTTTCAGAAGTAAATATCCTTTCAGGCAATTCGAAGTTTTGCTACTATTAAATTATGAAGGAGTTAGTTATGGAAAGGAAGCGAAGTGGTATGTCGAGTGCGTTACTTTACTTATACGAGGACGAGGAAAATCAACGATTGACGATGTCAGGAGTACATTTCTCTGATTTCGCCGCAGCCGTCGATTTGAAACGTCCTTTACTTATTTCAGGAAGTGATTTCAAACAGACGAAACAATCGTTTCGCACGATGCTTCATTACATCGAAGGGCATGAGATCGAACAGTTTTCACAATCAACAGATGTCCAGCGTCATCCTTTGACTGCTATTGATATTCGCTCCTCCCATTCGCTCGATGTATTAACGGATGTCGAAATCGCGGAGTTATTATTTTTAATGCATATGAAACGAGGTACACCGCTCCCTTTCCTTGAATCGATTGAGAATGAACTAGTTTATTTTAGCGAACACGATGGTCTTCATGCTTCGGTTTACTTGAAGGATTGGTCACGGTTAGAACAACTTATCTCCGACCTCGTACAACGGAAATTTCGTCAGCACGCACGATCCGTCGCCTCGATCGCCTTAACAGCTGAAATCATGATTCATATCCGTCATCTCCTCAAAGAAGGAGTATTGATTGATTTCGAAAGTGCAAAACGGTCTGTTTTCTCAAGAAATATTACGATTCCTGTCTATGTAGCAGGACGGTATGAAGACATGAGCGTACTACATGAAGATTTTGAAGCGGAGAAAGAATCGATTCTTCGACGAGGAACGCTTGTTTGCCGCAAGAAGAAATGGAGTTTTGAGTTAGATTGACCTTTAGCATCTTTTTCTTTTAGAAAAGGATGCTTTTGTTCTATTTGAATTTCACATGACGATTCCCTCTTAACAGGTATTCCTATCCATATGACAATATTGTTAAAAAATTTTTCGAATTTTCACACAAAATAAGACTAGCATCTTGTGAAGACTTCGCTATAATGAGGATAACCTTTTAAAGATAGAAGTTAGACCCGGTTTTTTATAGGGATAGTACTGGAATCAACAGAAGGAGGAATTCAATATGGATCAGTTAAAAGTGAACGGAATTGGCTCATTCACGAAATTTGCGACAAATGGGAACATCCTGAAATTAAAGGATGCGACACTCGGTGAAGTGAAATTGTCGCTGAATGAAGCGAGTTCAATGACCATCGCCCCTGTCGATGAAGAAAATGGACTTTTCATCATTAAAGGGCAACAGCAGGAATCGCTTGTTGAACTGACGTTACCACGTCAATCCTGTGAGGTCGTTCACGCTTGGCTCCTCCATAAATTGAAACGCCACAAAAAAAACGCGCTCGATTGCAACGAGCTGATATGTAACGTGAAACGTCTTGAGTAGAGACCGTCATCTCTGCTCGAGGCGTTATTTATTTTCAAAAATTCGGTGGTGAATTTTCAGAAAATATTGTTTTATTAAATTCTTCATGTTATCCTTAGAAAAATTCAAACAGGAGGTTTTAAACATGACACACGCAACGCTCATCCAAGAACGACTGATTGTGATTAAGAGCAGGGACTGAAGATTCATTTCTCGTTTGAGAAAATGAAGATCCAGGCCCTTTTCGTCATTTCGACAAGGCGTCTGAGCAAACGACGCCTATCCACAAATTGAGTGGATGAGGCTTTTTTTATGAAATTAGGATGAATGGAGGACAACACATGTTTAAGACAAAAGATACATTTGCTTTAGGATTTATGATTTTTGCTTTATTTTTCGGTGCGGGTAACCTCATCTTCCCACCGGAACTCGGTGCGCTTGCAGGTTCACAGTTCCTTCCTGCCATCCTTGGTTTTATCGTAACGGGTGTCGGTCTTCCTTTGCTCGGCTTACTTGCAGTTGCCTCTATCGGAGGTGGCATCAAAACACTTGCTGCACCACTCCCTCGTTTTGTAGGTGCTGCTTTGACGTTTGCACTCTATGTTGCGATTGGTCCCTTTTTCGGGATTCCGCGAACATCGGTTGTCACGTATGAGCTCGGAGTCGTTCCGTTTCTCGGTGCTCCTTCACAAATGACGTTGGTCATCTCATCAAGTCTCTTTTTCCTTGCTACACTCTATCTTGTACTACGACCAGGAAAATTACTTGAGATCATCGGACGTTTCATCACACCTTTGTTATTAATCGCTCTTGCTGCATTAAGCATCAGTAGTATCATTTCACCACTCTCGAGCGTCGCTTCACCAAACGAAGCGTATGAGACGACTGGACAGGCATTCATTCAAGGATTCCTTCAAGGATACTTAACGCTTGATGCACTCGGTGCCTTAGTATTTGGGGTCGTCGTACTGCATACACTAAAAAGCCGAGGCGTTCATGAACGAAAAGCACAATTTAAAGTCGTCACTCGTGCCGGAATCATCGCTGCCACTGCTTTGACTCTCGTCTATGTCGGACTTGGAATGATCGGACGTAACACATTTGCCGCCATCGGAAAAGTTGATGGTCCAGCACTTCTTCAACATTATGCAAATACTGCATTCGGCTCAATCGGTTTAGCTGTACTTGGTCTTGCGATCTTGCTTGCATGTTTGACGACATCAGTTGGTCTCGTCACCGCATTTGCAGAATATATGATGACGATTTCCAACCGTGTATCTTTAAAAGCGGCAAGTATCTTCACGACTGCTCTTGGTCTTACGGTATCCATCGTCGGATTGCAGACATTGTTATCCATCGCTGTTCCGGTATTGATGTTCCTTTATCCAATCGTCATCGTCTTGATCGCATTGACATTCATACGTCATCTGTTCCGTCGTAAATCGGTCGTTTATCAATCAACTCTTGGAGTAACGATTTTCTTCTCATTCTGTAGTGCGTTGAATCAACTTTCGCTTTTCCCGGGAAATCTTAAAACGTTCTATCAATCCTTACCTTTAGTGGATCAAAGTTTAGAATGGTTATTCCCGACACTCATCGCCTTTGGTATCAGTTCATGGTTTGGACACGTTTCCAGTGCTTCTATCACACAAAAACGCGCTAGCTAGTGATTCCGCTTTCATCGCTATGGTATGATGGACAAAATGGTTATATTAATGGAGGCGTCATATACATGGATAAGATTGCTTGGATTACCGACAGCATGGCTTTTTTTGAGCCAGGAGAGGCTGAAAAAATCGGAGTCCATGTGATACCGACTTTACTCATCTTAAACGGAGAGTCTTACCGGGAGTACGTCGATATCTCGATTGAACAACTTGATCAAAAAATGCGAGAAGATTCCCACGTTTCACCGACGACTTCTCAACCATCATTCGGTGACTTCGTAACCTTGTATGAACAATTACTTGAAGATGGCTATGATTATGGGTATGCGATTCATATCACGAGTGGACTGAGCGGCACATATTCGAGTTCCGTCGCTGCAGCTGAAGCCGTCGGTTTCCCCTTATACGCGATTGATTCGTATACAGGTGCTGCGAATCAGCAAGAACTTGTCCGGATCGCACAACGACTCGTTGCTGCTGGTAAAGGTCCAGATGAAGTCATGTCTACGCTTGAGACATTCAAGCACAAATCGCATTTTTATCTGATTATCGGAAATATGGAGACGATGCGACGTAGCGGACGTGTCTCAGGAAGTCAATTTTTATTAGCAAACATGCTCAATATTAAACCAATCGCTCAATTTAATGAGGAAGGACGGCTTGTTCCATTTAAAAAAGTTCGTTCCATCAAAAAAGCTTTTAAAGAAATGGTTAGTGAAATTTCATCAAAAGTCAGCGCTCATGGTGTATATGATCGGACGCTTTATGTCAGTCATACGCTCGCTCATGCCGCTGCAGAAGAATTACGGCGTTTGATTTCTACAGAACATCCGGAGCTTCAAGTACGCATTACCCAATTTGGTCCTTCCATCTTGGCACATGCTGGCGCTGAGACGGTCGGTGTATACTGGTTCGATGAGATTCCTTTACCGACAACTTGATATCTTGCACGAAACGATAAATACCGGACGGTCTCAAACAGACCGTGGGCTAACCTAAAATTTTGAGACAATATAAAACACCTTCGGAGTGGTACACTTTTAAAAAGTACTAACATCGGAGGTGTTTTTGCATGGGCAAAAACGTATATTCAAGTGAAGTAAAATGGGCAGTAGTCAAAGATAAGTTGAGTGGTAAGTTAACGACGAGAGAAATCATGGAGAAGTACGGAATCAAAAATGAATCTCAAATCAAAACATGGATGAGATGGTATCGCTCTAACAAACATTATCGATTTGATCAGCCAATCGGTAAACAATATACCTATGGACATGGTCCAGATTCTGCGAGTGAGGATGACAAGAGAGAACGACAAATGTCACATCTGAAGATGGAAAATGAGATCTTAAAAAAGTACATGGAAATCGAAAGAGAGTTGAGAAAGAAGTAGTCATAAAAATTGTAGAGTTTCTTCGGAGAAAGTATACAATCACCGCCATTCTTAGCGCTTTGAATGTACCAAGAGCAAGCTATTACCGTTGGATTAAGGAATCTGTGAAAGCACCTTCGGTGCTCGAAAAAACCGTCATTGAACTAAGTAAACAGACGAAGTATCGGAATGGACATCGAAAAATAAAGGCATTATTACAGCAAATCTATCAGTTAAAAGCCAATCGGAATACCGTACAGAAAATCATGCAAAAACACCATCTCCAATGTCGGATCAAGCCGAAGCGAAGATGGAAATCTCAAGGTGAGCGCATCATAACGGCACCGGATCTCATCAAGCGCGATTTCACAGCAAGTAAACCGAATCAAAAGTGGGTGACGGATATCACCTATATCCAATACGGCAGCACGACGAAATATCTTTCCACCATTATGGATCTTTTTAATAACGAAATCGTCGCATACAAGTTATACGAGCATCAACAAACGTCTCTTGTGATTGATACGTTGAAGATAGCGCTTGAGAATCGAAACTATCCCGAAGGGGTCATCCTTCATTCGGACCAAGGAAGTGTCTATACGTCATACGCCTTTCAAGAATTCGTTAAAAGGAATCACCTAACAAGCAGTATGTCTCGTAGAGGAAACTGTTGGGACAACGCAGTTATCGAATCGTTCCACTCTAATTTAAAGTCCGAGGAATTCCAGTACGTCAAATTTAATTCACTAAGAGACCATGAGGTCTCTGAACGCGTTACTAATTACTTAAATTACTATAACGAAGAACGAATCCAAGAAAAATTAGGCTACCTGACACCGAAAAAATACGGTGTACAGGCAGCCTAATCAAGGTGTTTTATATGTGTCTCATATTGCTAGGTCAGTCTACGGAAGCAGTTTTTTTGTTTGGAAATATCAAAAAAGACCGGAGCATTCCGATCTCTTTTGCGTAGAACTTATTTTTTTACTTTAGCACGCTTCCGTTGTAAGCCCATTGCCTTCTCGATTTTCGCGAGCTTTTTAGCAGCAACGGCTTCAGCACGGTCACGCCCAGCGTCGAGAATCTGATCGAGTTCTTCTGAATCAATCAACTCATAGTAGCGTTGTTGAATCGGTTCGAGTTCTGAAATGATTGCTTCCGCGACATCTGCTTTAAATGTTCCGTAGTTCGAACCTTCGTATTTGGTTTCGAGATCTGGAATCGAGATGCCAGCGAGTAGGGAGTAGATTTCAAGCAAATTCGACACACCTGGTTTATTTTCCCGATCGAATTTGACGATTCCTTCGGAGTCCGTGACGGCTGATTTTACTTTTTTACGAATGACATCTGGTGCGTCAAGCATCGAGATGAAGCCTTTCGGATTCTGATCAGATTTTGACATCTTTTTGTCTGGTGTCGTCAGGCTCATGATTCGAGCTCCTGATTCAGCGATGATTGGTTCTGGTAATGTGAACGTTTCATAGTAACGACTATTAAAACGTTGAGCCAAGTCGCGCGTTAACTCAATATGTTGTTTTTGGTCATCGCCGACCGGAACGAGTTCCGCATCATAGAGTAGGATATCAGCTGCCATGAGTGTCGGATAGACAAACAATCCAGCACCGATTCGGTCTTTCCCTTGCGATTTATCTTTATACTGTGTCATACGCTCTAGTTCACCCATTCCAGAAAGACACGTCAACATCCAGCCGAGTTGCGCATGCGCTTTAACTTCTGATTGAACGAAGATTGTTGATTTTTCTGGATTCAGACCACTTGCGATATAAAGAGCTGCGAGTGCACGTGTATTATTCATCAATTCGACACGATCAATGTCGACCGTGATGGAGTGCAAATCGACGACACAATAATATGCATCATGACCATCCTGTAAGTTAACGAAGTGTTTCATGGCACCTAAGTAATTTCCAAGTGTTACTGTTCCCGTTGGTTTGATACCTGAGAAAATCGTTTTCATAATGAAATCCCTCCAAATAATAAAATCAAAATAAAAAACGCCCCTTGAAAATCAAGGGACGATTCATCGCGTTGCCACCCAAGTTGCTATTTACATAGCCGCTCAATTTGCTGTAATGGGCACACCCATCTGACTCTACTTGATTCGAATCAGCCACTCGAAAGTCCATTCACGTAGGCATCACCTGTCCATTTCCAGCACCATGGACTCTCTGAAAGGGATGTACCTAAGTTACTACTCTTTGTCGTCGTGTTTTCTTGTTTAATTCACTTAAGTTTACCATACGATAGAAGGCACGTCACGGTGATTTCGATTAAAAGTAAGAGATGATCAGCGATACGATGATGAAGATAATACCACTAGAAACATAGGGTTTCGTTCGGGCAGAAGCCCGGTTTTGCTTTTTACGGAGGACTTCTTCCTCTTCGTCATCATCTTCGTAGTAATCGCCATCAATCTCTCGAAGCTTCGCTTCTCGTTGTTTTTTAAATCCAGCTGTCATGCCACGGAAGAAACCGTTAGCCGACATGTTGGAAAAGAATCCGATTGCCATAAGCAAAAAGCCTCCAATGAACAATCCACCAGATAGATGGTACAAAATACCGTGCGTCGAATCGGTGATAGTCGCCCATATCGTATAAAGTAAGACTAGAATGACCGCAATGATGACCGGTCGGAAATAGGTCGAGCGCATGAAAATCCCCCTTAAATGCATTGATAATCTTAGTATACGAAATTTTTAATCCTGTTACGAATCGGTAACAAACGAATGATGCAAAATAGCAAATAGTGTGACTATTTACTTGACGTTAATGCTATTCTCACATAAAATCAATTTATCACTTCGTTTAAGTTTTTGAAACTAGGTCAATGCATTTTGGGGAATACATTGCAGTTTCGACGGGACGTTATTGATGTCATAGGCATTATGGCAACTTGGAAATTGAAAAGGAGATGACTTACCGATGAAGAAAAAAACAGTCGGTCTCGCATTATCAGTCATGCTTGCAGGAAGCGCAGTGCTTGCTGGATGTTCGACAGGTGGCGGAGACAGTGATTCAGGTTCAACAGACGGAAAGAAAAATCTACGTTTAACGGACACTTCTGACATCACGACAGTCGATCCAGCGAAAGCTACGGATTCTGTCGCTTTCAACATGATCGGAAATACGATGGAAGGTCTTTACCGTCTCGATAAAGACGGAAAAGCGATTCCAGCACTTGCAGAAAAAACAGATATCTCAAGTGACAACTTGACGTATACGTTCACACTTCGTGACTCGAAATGGTCAGACGGTTCACCCGTCAAAGCACAAGATTTCGAATTTGCTTGGAAACGTGCTGCTGATCCGAAAACAGCATCTAGTTACTCGTACATCTTTGACACGTTAAAAAACGGCGCTGATGTCACACAAGGTAAAAAAGCTGTCGACGAGCTCGGTGTTAAAGCACTTGACGACAAAACGTTAGAAGTAAAACTTGAGCGTCCAGCTCCGTATTTCCTTTCACTGACATCATTCGGTACGTACACACCGATCAGTGAAGACTTCTACAAAAAGAATGAAAAAGACTTCTCGCTTAAACCAGATAAATTACTTTATAACGGTCCTTTCGTTTGGGAATCTTGGAAAACGGATTCAAAACGTGTTCTGAAGAAAAACGATAACTACTGGGATAAAGATGCTGTCAAACTCGACGAAGTTACGATCAGTGTCGTTAAAGATAACTCAACAGTAGTAAATCTTTATGATTCAAACGATATCGATTACGCAGGTCTGACTTCAGAACAAGTTGAAGCGTACAAATCGAAACCTGAATTCAAAACAGCGCTTCGTTCTTCGATCGCTTATTTGAAATTCAATAACGAAGATGCAACGATGAAAAATGTCGATGCACGTAAAGCGATCGCTCGTGCAATCGATCCAAAAGGAATTACGGATACGCTTCTTGCGAACGGTTCGATTCCAACAACAAGCTTCATTCCAAAAGAATTCATCAAAGATGCGTCTGGTAAAGACTACACAAGTGACATCAACTGGTTCGATCGTGATGGAAAAGAAGCAGCAGATCTTTGGAAAAAAGCAAACGGCGATAAAAAGACGACGATTGAACTTCTTTCATTCGACAATGAGGATGCGAAGAAGATCAGTGAGTACATGAAAGGTCAAATCGAGAAAAATCTTCCGAACGTTACTGTTTCAATCAAACAACAACCGTTCAAGAACAAACTCGACCTTGAATCAAAAGGCGACTACCAACTTTCTTACTCACTTTGGGGTCCAGATTATCAAGATCCAATGTCTAACCTGTCAATCTTCGAATCAACAAATAGCCAAAACGACGTCAAATATAAGTCTGCAGCCTATGATAAATTGTTGAACGCAGCGAATGAAGAGTCTGATTTAACCAAACGTCTCGATCTCTTCAAACAAGCGGAAGCACAATTGATTGAGAAAGATCAAGCAATCGCGCCAATCTATCAAGCTGGTTCTGCATACTTGAGCCGTCCGACGGTCAAAGATTTCAACCGTCAAGTATTCGGAGCAGATTTCCAATACAAATACGTTGATATTAAGTAATCGAGAATGGGAGCGTCCCCTGATCAGTTCGGGTACGCTCCTGTTTTATACTACTTTTTATGAATGGAAACTCATTTTTAGCGAAAATGTGAAAGTTTCGTAAAAAAGTAGTTCTAATTACTTTGTTAGCAAAGTATAATGGAATCAAACGAAAAATTCTGACTATTGGATGAAATTAGAAAAACATCCAAGCGAACATCAAATCAAAGCACAATAAAAAAAGAATTTTTAAATTTTTATGACAAAATTCTTGAATGTTCCGACAATTGTGGGTCATACTGATTTTATTGATGTTTCGAAAAAAACAGAAAATCTTTATAGGGGGTGCCATCTTATGGGCCGTTATTTAGCTCAACGCCTGGTTTACGGCGTACTGACGTTTTTACTCATCGCTTCGTTCACTTTCTTCCTGATGGATCTGCTACCAGGTTCACCGTTCCAAAACCAGGAGAAACTTTCTCCTGAACAGTTGAATATCCTTCGGGATAAGTACAACTTGAATGATCCACTGCCACAACGCTATGCAGCGTATATGGTCAACTTGTTCCAAGGAGATCTCGGTATTTCATTCAAATATGATAGCCGTCCGGTAACGGATTTGATTTCTGAACGAATTGGACCATCGGCTCAATTAGGAGTTCAAGCACTAGTACTCGGAGTATTATTAGGACTCGTCTTAGGTGTTGTCGCAGCGCTTCGCCACAACACAGTGATCGATTACGGTGCGATGTTCGTATCGGTTATCGGAATCTCGGTACCGTCATTCGTATTCGCCTCACTCCTTCAATACTACGTTGGCGTGAAATGGGGCGTTTTGCCAGTCGCGTTCTGGGAAAGCCCGGCGCATACCATCTTGCCGACCATATCGTTATCACTTGGGGTCACAGCCTCAATTGCTCGATTCGTCCGGACAGAGATGCTAGAAGTTACGAACCAGGATTATGTCACGTTAGCTAAAGCAAAAGGCCTAGATGGTCAGTCGATTACTTGGAAACACATGGTTCGGAACGCCTTGATTCCGGCGATCACGATTCTTGGACCAATGACAGCTGCATTGATTACAGGAACACTCGTCATTGAGCGGATTTTCTCTGTACCTGGTCTTGGTGAACTCTTCGTATCATCAATCACACAAAATGACTACACAGTCATCATGGGTACGACGTTGTTCTTCTCAGCAGTCTTCATTCTCATGATTTTGATCGTCGATTTGCTGTACGGTGTCGTTGATCCACGGATCCGTTTGGGGGGTAACAAATAATGGCTGAACAAAATTCAAATGCAAAAGCAGAACAGTTTGATTCATCGCTGTTCCAACACGTTGAGTTCAATGAACAAGCAGGGGAACGCCTTGCTGGTAAAAGCTTAAACTTTTGGCAAGATGCTTGGATGCGTCTACGCAAGAACAAAGCTGCGATTCTCTCACTTGCTGTCATCATCATCATCGCGATCATGTCATTGGTCGGACCTGCGTTGTCTGGTAACGACCCTTATACCCAAACAATCACGCAAGCTAAACTTCCACCTAAAGTTACTGGTTTAGAGTGGGCTGGTTTTGACGGTATGGCGACACTTGGTGATACGCCGATTGATTTTTATAAACAAAAACAGGTGACGGAGAACTTCTGGTTCGGAACGGACCACCTTGGTCGTGATCTTTGGTCACGTGTTTGGGAAGGAACGAAGATTTCGCTATTCATCGGTTTGATGGCAGCACTCATCGACGTTCTCGTTGGTGTCACATACGGCGGGATTTCTGCTTACTACGGTGGGCGTGTCGATAACATCATGCAACGGATTGCTGAAATTTTAACAGGTGTACCAAACTTAATCTTGATCATCTTGTTCATCTTGATTCTTGAACCAGGGATCACGACGATCATCCTTGCGATGACGATTACCGGCTGGATTGGGATGAGCCGACTTGTTCGTGGTCAAATCCTGAAACTAAAGAACCAAGAATTCGTTCTTGCAGCACGGACACTTGGTGCTTCTAGCGCACGATTGATCTTTAAACACTTGATTCCAAATACCTTGGGAACGATCATCATCTCACTTATGTTCACGATTCCAAGTGCGATCTTCTTCGAAGCGTTCTTAAGCTTCATCGGTTTAGGACTTGCACCACCACAACCGTCACTCGGTACATTGATCAACGAAGGGTACAAAGAACTCAAAACGTTCCCATTCTTGCTCGTTGTCCCATCGACGGTCATCGTACTCCTCATGGTCAGCTTCAATATGTTGGCAGATGGACTGCGTGATGCGTTCGACCCACGTTTACGACGCTAACGGAAACTAGAGAGGAGCTCATTCACAATGGAAACTATTTTATCTGTTCGCGACCTGAATGTCGCTTTCCATACGTATGCCGGGACGGTACAAGCCGTCCGCGGTGTATCGTTTGATTTGAAAAAAGGCGAGACACTCGCAATCGTTGGTGAGTCTGGTTCTGGTAAATCGGTTACTTCAAAAGCAATCATGCGTTTGATTCCAAACCCACCAGGTGAAATCACACAAGGTGAAATCTTATTTGAAGGTCGTGACCTCGTTAAGCTTTCGGATAAAGAAATGCAAAAAGTCCGCGGTCGTGATATCGCAATGATTTTCCAAGACCCGATGACATCACTTAACCCGACAATGACGATTTATAAACAAATCGCTGAAGGATTAAAACGTCACCAAGGCTTAACAGGCGACGCAGCGAAAAAGCGTACACTCGAACTTTTGACACTCGTAGGAATTCCGAATCCAGAAGCGCGTCTGAAACAATATCCGCACCAATTATCGGGTGGGATGCGTCAACGGATCGTCATCGCAATCGCACTTGCATGTAATCCGAAAGTGTTGATTGCCGATGAGCCGACGACTGCACTCGATGTTACGATTCAAGCTCAGATCCTTGAGTTATTGAAAGACATTCAGCAAAAAACGGGTACAGCAATCATCTTTATTACGCACGACTTAGGTGTCGTAGCGAACATGGCTGACCGTGTAGCCGTCATGTATGCTGGTAAATTGATTGAAAAAGGTACAGTAGATGAGATCTTCTATGAGCCGCGTCATCCATATACTTGGGGACTACTAGGTTCAATGCCACGTCCATCGGATGACCGTTCACAAGATCTTCCTGCGATTCCAGGAACTCCACCGAACTTGATGCATCCACCAGTCGGTGATGCGTTTGCACCGCGTAACAAATACGCGATGAAGATTGATTTCGAGAAAGAACCACCTTTCTTCAAAATCTCAGATACACATGAAGCGGCGACGTGGTTGCTACATCCACAAGCTCCATATGTCGAACCACCCGCTGCAATCCGTGACTTGGCGTTAAAATACCGTCCGGACAGCGTGTTCTCAAAATCGCTTCTGAAAGGCGGTCTGAAATAATGGAAAACCGTAATAAATTACTTGAAGTAAAAAACTTGAAGCAACATTTCAATATTGGACGTGGACGCGTCGTCAAAGCGGTTGATGGACTTTCATTTGATATCTACGAAGGCGAAGTACTTGGTCTCGTTGGAGAGTCAGGCTGTGGTAAGTCTACGACTGGTCGCTCGATTATTGGTTTATACGAAGCGACAGACGGCGAAGTCATCTTCAAAGGTGAAAACGTTCATGGTAAGAAGTCACGTAAAGACAAATTGAAATTCAACCGTGCAATGCAAATGATCTTCCAAGATCCGTATGCATCGTTAAATCCACGGATGACGGTTGGCGATATCATCGCTGAAGGAATCGATATTCACGGTTTAGCAAACTCAAAAGAAGAGCGCAATAACCGTGTGTATGATTTGCTTGAGACGGTTGGTTTGACGAAAGAACATGCGAGTCGTTACCCGCACGAGTTCTCAGGTGGTCAGCGTCAACGGATTGGTATCGCACGCGCACTTGCTGTAGAGCCGGACTTCATCATTGCGGATGAGCCGATTTCAGCACTCGACGTATCGATTCAAGCCCAAGTCGTCAACTTGATGAAAAAACTGCAACGTGATCGCAGTTTGACATACTTGTTCATCGCCCATGATTTATCGATGGTCAAGTATATCTCAGACCGGATCGGTGTTATGTATCAGGGTCACCTCGTTGAATTGTGTGATGCGGATCGTCTGTATGAGAATCCAGTTCATGCGTATACGAAGTCACTTTTGTCTGCGATTCCGCTTCCGGATCCAGAGCACGAGCGGACACGTAAACGGATCATCTTCGATCGTCCGACGAGTGGACCGGTCGGTAAATCGGATGAAGATTCGAGCATTCCACCACTTCGTGAAATCGAGCCAGGTCACTTCGTTTCGATGACGGATGCAGAACTTGAAGCGTATCAAGCGCAACTCGTATAATCGTTAAAGCAAAAAGGCATTTCCACGTTGATCGTGGAAATGCCTTTTAATTTTCTGATGCGATACGCGGTAGATGAGCAAATCGATGGACGACTGCATCGATTGCATCAAGACGACGCATGGCTTCTTCAAAGTCAATTTTTTCGTAATGATGGAGTCCGCCCGGCTGTTCTTCCAGCGTATCCGCATCATGGACAAGTTGTTGAAGAGGTGTTCGATTGATCGCACCTGGTGGAAGATAAGAATCCGTATGCAACAGAACGGCGAGAGCAATTTCTTTTGCGCGTGCTGGTTCTTCACCAAGGCGAATTAGAAGTTTGTGAGCACGTTCAGCTCCTTTAATGGCATGAATATCATTTTGGCGATATAAATCATAGTTCCAAGTGCCATCGGTATACCATTCGTAATGACCGATATCATGTAAGAGTGCTGCCTTCGTAGCAGTGTCAGCATCTAAGCCGCGTTTCGTAGCAAGTGTTAGCGCGCGCTCCGCGACTGAAATCGCATGATTCAAGCCAGAACGAGATAAATATTTTTGAGCGATCGGATGATCGAGAATCGTGACGAGTGTTAATGCCATGAATGAAAAACTCCTTTCTGAGCGTTGATATTTCTATACACTCTACAGAAAATTGAAAGAAATTGCAACTGTTTTTCATTTCTCAATCGACAATCTCACATATTTAATTGCTTAAAGTAGGAATAGATTTTTGAGATACGTGGTATACTTACTAATGTAGAAGATGATTATTTCGCTTTCGTAGGTTGTTAGTTCTGTTTCGGGCCGATTGGGGTGTCGGAATATGAAAGAACGTGACAAGAAGAAAAAGCTGAAGAAGCGCCTTTTGCGGGATATTTTAGAGAAAAAACTGAAAGAAATGAAACTTCCTAAAGCAAAAGAGACGATTTCTCAGCCATTTGATCACACGCCAGCTTGTTAAAGCCACGTGGTGGCTTTAACAAGCTTTTTTACGAAAAGTTCTTTCATCTTTATAAAAAAGCTAGGTTTTCTGCTTTATTAGATGTAAACTGTCAAGTAATAGAACCATCATCAATATTTGCTTATTCACATAGATATCGAATGATGTTAAATCAGGGGGAGGATGTTTTTCAATGGTAACACTCTATACTTCACCAAGTTGTACTTCTTGTCGGAAAGCACGCGCGTGGCTTGAAGAACATGAAATCCCGTTCGTTGAACGTAATATTTTTTCAGAACCATTATCGCTCGATGAAATCAAACAGATTCTTCGTATGACGGAAGATGGAACGGACGAGATTATCTCAACACGTTCAAAAGTCTTCTCGAAACTCGATGTTTCCGTTGAAAACTTATCGTTGCAGCACCTATACGATTTGATTCAAGAATATCCGGGATTATTGCGTCGTCCAATCTTGATTGATGAAAAACGCCTTCAAGTTGGATACAACGAGGATGAAATCCGTCGATTCTTACCGCGCAAGGTGCGTACGTTCCAACTTTTGGAAGCACAGCGTCTTGTAAACGAGTAATTTTGAAAAGCACGCTGCTTCGTGAGCAGTGTGCTTTTTGTTACCGATAAAAAAGGTTAAAATAAAGATAACAAAGGAATAGAAATATATCCTTCGGATTCAAAACTATGAATCCAAGTCATGTCCTCGTTCGTATTCTAGATAAGGAACGAGAAGAAAGGAGTGGACAGTTTGAAAATCGAACGCGTCAATGACAATACGGTCAAGTTCTTCATCACGTACACCGACATCGAACGCCGTGGTTTTGCCCGAGATGAGATTTGGTATAACCGGGAACGGGGAGAACAGTTATTCTGGCAGATGATGGACGAAGCGAATGAAAAAGAGTCCATCTCCTTCGAAGGTCCACTGTGGATACAAGTGCAAGCATTTGAAAAAGGTCTTGAAGTCACTGTAACGATCGCGAAAAATGCAGTTGATGGTGAGCAAGTCGATGAAGACGAACTCGATTCACTTTTACGATCAGCGATGTCTGAGACAGAAGATAAAGATACAGAGTTAAGCCAAGATGTTTTATTTGAAACTCGCGATTTCGAACATATCATCGCGCTCAGTCAATATGCGAACGCTCCTGTATTCGCAGAACTTGAAACAGCGCTTTATCAAAAAGATGGACTTTATTTACTGCATGTTCATTTCGAAGATGATGTGAACGTAGAAGCGCAAGAAAACGTCATGAGTTTAATCGCAGAGTATCTCCAGTTCAGCGAACAAACGATACATCCTGTCGCTGAATATGGGAAACAGATCATTGCTTCAGATGTCTTTCCGTTCATTCGGAAATATTTTCCGAACTAAGGTCAGAAAAAGTGCGAGGAAAAGGAGGATCACATATCGTGATACCTCCTTTTGTTCTGGTATTAAGTGAGGGTGTAGCCTCCATCTACGATGAGCGCTTGACCGTTGATGTAACTCGCTTTGTTTGATAGTAAGAAACAAACGACCTCAGCGATTTCAGAAGGTTGTGCAGGTTTACCTCGAAGGTGACGTTTCATTGCGAGATCAAATTTATCTTTCCCGCCATATAACGCATGACTGAGCGCTGTATCGACTGGTCCCGGGCAAATAGCATTAAATCGGTACTTACCATGGAATCGGGCAGCGTATGTCTTTGTTAGCGTCAGTAAAGCACTTTTAGACGATGCATAAGGCAGTAGCATTGCTGGAAACTTAACGTGACCTACGATGGCACTATTATTGACGATAGAAGCACCCTTTGAGAAGCGTTTCGTCGCAAGCTGGATGATTCGTTCGGGCGCGTGATAGTTCACTTGGAACACTTCTTTTTGTTGATCGGAGACACGTTCAGGTGCAACGGGTTTCCCGAAAGTACCTGCATTGTTGAAAATACCATCGATTTCTGGGAAATCTTCTTGTGTTTCTTCAAAGAACGCATCGATTGCAGAGGAATCAGCTAAGTCGACAGGGAAGAAATATAAACGTCCTTCTCCGTTTGATTCAAGCGAGGATCCCTTTTCTTCATTGCGACCAATCGCAAGGACGGTATGTCCCTCCCGAATGAGTTGAAGGGAAGTTGCCTCACCAATTCCACTTGTTGCACCAGTAATGATATACGTACCCATTTAAACGCTTCCTTTCTGTCATCAGTTAAAATACGATTTGTACGATCTACATAAAAAAGGAGGGGGATTCATGCTACGACGTGTACAACTTCTCATGACCCTCATCTTGACCATCGGCTTGATTGCCTTTTTATCCTACTATTGGAGTGTCTATATGGTAGGTTGGCTGTCCATCGTCATCATCTTGGTCGTCATGAGCGTGTTCGTCATCATTTTACTTGAAAATCGGAACCCAGAACGAACGCTCGTCTGGGCACTCGTCATGATGGCATTGCCTGTCGTTGGCGTATTCGTGTATTTCACATTTGGTCAGAATTACCGTCGAAAACGAATGTTTCGACTGAAGGCAATGCTTGATGAAGAGTCTTACATTAAATATCGTACCCAGTTTAAGGCAGGGGTACACCAATCAGTGTTCCAAGAAGGACATTATGGAAAAGTTGTGACACTTATCGATTCAATCAGTCGCCTTCCGATTTCGTATAATACACATACAAGGATCTTGACGAATGGTCAGGAAAAGTTTCCGATTCTTTTAGAAGAGATTCGTCAAGCACAGCATCATATTCATTTGGAGTACTATATCGTACGCGATGATCAACTTGCGCTTCAGTTACAGGAAGCGTTGATTGAAAAGGCCAAGCAAGGAATCGAGGTCCGCTTTCTTTATGATGCTGTCGGATGTTTTTCGACGGATAAACATTATTTCAAGAAGATGCAGGCGGCTGGTATTGAGGTTCGTGCGTTTTTCCCCGTCGTCTTACCGTTTATTTCGAGTAAATCTAACTACCGGAATCATCGGAAAATCGTCGTCATCGATGGAACGGTTGCTTTTACAGGCGGAATCAACATTGGCGACGAGTATATCGGTCGTGATCAACATTTTGGTTTCTGGCGTGATACTCACCTTCTTGTAAGAGGAGAGGCTGTCTCTGAACTCCAATTGATTTTTTTGCAAGACTGGTATTACATGACCGGTGAACGGCTGTTTACCCCGTTTTATATGGAGCCACTTGAGTACGTTGAAGAAGCAACAGGAGGCGTTCAAATCATTGCAAGCGGACCTGATGAGCCACATGAGGCAATGAAATCACTTTACTTCGGGCTCATCACGGAAGCGCGTGAATCGGTCTATATTGCTTCCCCGTATTTGATACCGGACGAAGATCTCATGACAGCGCTGAAGACAGCTGCTATGGCAGGGATTGATGTCCGTATTCTACTACCGAGTTTCCCAGATCATAAAATCGTGTTTTATGCGAGCCGTTCATACTTTGATGATTTGCTACAAGCTGGTGTGAAAATCTACGAGTACAACAAAGGGTTCATGCACTCGAAAGTCATCGTCGTCGATGACGCCATCGCAACGATTGGGACAGCGAACATGGATTTACGTAGTTTTCATTTGAATTTCGAAGTGAATGCTTTTTTATACGGAACAAACTCTGTTCATGAACTGACACGTGATTTTTATGAAGATTTTAGCCATTCAACACAAGTTGATGCTGATCTGTTTCATCGGCGTCCATTACGCCGTCGATTGATTGAATCAATTTCACGTTTATTCTCACCGTTACTCTAGCAAAAGGGGACGATTCAGATGTTTGAAGCCATTAATGCTTCTGGTAAACGCATCATGATTCACAGATTTCCCATCCATGAATTAAAAGCGATGTCCTTACGTTGTCCGTATTGCCTGAAGCCATTGCGCGTCAGGCAAGGACGACGACCACATTTTGCACATATCTCAGCTTGTTCAGGAGAAAGTAGTTTGCATATGTCCTGGAAAAAGCGTATTGCCGATTCTTTAATAAACGCAGGTATCCAAGTCGAATTTGAATGGATGACTGGAGAGAGACGTTTTGACCTGTGGATACCAGAAAGGGAACTTGGAATTGAAATTCAACGTTCTCCAATGTCGGCAGAGGAATGGATGAGACGAGCCATACTTGATGCGAAACAAGAACAAACAGTTCGGTGGATCGGATTTCATCCTTCACAGGGTGTCACATTGCGATTGCAAGGTTGGATGCGACAAGCATTTTTACAAAATGATTATTTGGATCTAATCGTCGAGAATCAAATCCGGAGATTTCGACATCCGGTTCCTTTTGCGAAACATCATGTCTATTGTACGGTTCAATCGCTTTCGTTATCTGATTTTCTCTCGATAGAGTCTTCATCATTTCCTCGGAAATTTTCAATCGCTCGATGGCAAGGAATCGTTCATCGCTATCGTCGACGTCCTTTTTATCCTTCATTACCTCCACGCCTCCTAAAGGTTCCACTGTATCAAGCAGGTTTCCATCTACAAAATCTTCCCTCTTTTGTCTTTCTTCCCATCACACGTTTATTATTTCTACCCGTCCATCCCTTTGAATTTCAAATCGTCGTCTTTTTAGAGCTAAAAGGAAGATATACTTCGATCTGTCTGGAACATGCCATAAATCAACTGCTTCAGCAATTGAATCTATCAATTGAAAGAGAGTTGATTGATGCTCTTGTCAGGGAATGGATGGAGCGGATTGAGGAGGCGAATAAGCTGTTTTAGCAGGAGCACTTCGATTGTTTGTCGAAAAGAAAACAGGTATAACTGAATTAAAGGAGTGAGGGAAATGGCAGAAGTATTAACACGTCAAGATGTTGACGTTACAGAAACATGGAATCTAGAGTCGATTTACGCAACGAACGAAGCGTGGGAAGAAGAATTCGAATCGGTGAAAGCGATGCTTCCATTACTCGTCGAGTATAAGGGTCGTCTTGGACAGAGTGCAGAAACGCTCTATGAAGGGTTACAGTTACGAGACGAAGTCTCAAGACGCCTTTATAAGCTTTATACATACGCGCACATGCGTTATGACGAAAATACAGCAGACAGCTTCTATCAAGCCATGAACGACCGTGCTCGGACGCTCGCGTCGCAAATCGGAGCAACACTTGCTTTCATGACACCAGAACTATTAGCTGTACCTGAGTCAACGATTGAGACGTATCTTAATGAGAATCCAGATCTTGCGATGTATCGTCACGCATTTGATGAATTGAATCAAGAGCGTGAACACGTCCTGACGGAAGCAGAAGAAGCGATTCTTGCGAAGGCAGGAGAAGTACTCGGTCAATCCGGTACGACGTTCGGTATGTTGAACAATGCAGATCTGACATTCCCGAAAATTAAAGGGGAAGACGGAGAAGAGACAGAGTTGACACATGGTCGCTTCATCACATTCCTTGAATCATCTGATCGTTCGGTCCGTGAAGCAGCATTTAAAGCGATGTACGGAACATATGCGAAATACACCAATACACTCGCCTCGACACTTGCTGGGTCAGTTAAGAAAGACAACTTCTATGCGGATGTCCGGAAGTTCCCATCGGCACGCGCAGCAGCTTTACACGGTAATGCGATTCCTGAGTCCGTCTATGATGGATTAGTTGAAGCGGTACATGAGCATTTACCACTGCTCCATCGTTACGTCGCCCTGCGTAAGCGGGTGCTCGGACTCGATGAACTACACGTGTATGATATGTACACACCACTCGTTTCTGAGGTGGAGATGAAAGTCTCTTACGAGGAAGCGAAACAATTGATGGTTGAAGGACTCGCCCCGCTCGGAGCGGAGTACAAGCACATCCTCGAAGAAGGATTGTCTGAACGTTGGGTTGATGTCCGGGAGACGCGTGGTAAACGGAGTGGAGCTTACTCTTCTGGTGCTTATGATACACAGCCGTTCATTTTGATGAACTGGCAAGACAACATCAACAACCTCTTTACACTCGCACATGAATTCGGACATTCTGTCCATAGTTATTACACGCGGAAATCTCAACCATATCCATATGGTGACTATTCAATCTTCGTCGCAGAAGTCGCCTCAACGACGAATGAAGCATTATTGAACGACTATCTATTGAAAAAAGTGACGGATCGTAAAGAAAAACTCTATCTATTGAACAATCAACTCGAAACATTCCGCGGAACATTGTTCCGACAAACGATGTTCGCCGAGTTCGAACATGCAATCCATGATGCGGCTCGTCTTGGACAATCGCTGACACCGGAATTCCTAACGTCAACGTATTATGCGTTGAATCAAAAATACTTCGGAGAAGAAATTGTATTAGATGAAGAAATTGGTCTAGAATGGGCTCGGATTCCACACTTCTACTACAATTATTATGTCTATCAGTATGCAACAGGTATTTCTGCTGCTGCTGCCTTGACGGATCAGATTCTAGAAGAAGGACAACCTGCTGTAGAGCGATACATCAACAATTTCTTAAAAGCGGGATCAAGTGATTATCCAATCGAAGTGTTAAAAGCTGCGGGTGTTGATATGACAACAAAAGCACCAGTGGAAGCAGCACTTCGTCAATTTGAACGTGTCCTAGATGAATTTGAATCTTTGTTAGCAGAGTGACATCTTTGTGACAAAGTGAACAAAGAGTGGAAAAGAGGAGAGGTCCACGATATACTTATATTGTGAAGAGGGTCACATTCCCCAGTCGATTCTCTTTTTCCCCCATCCAGTGGTCAAAAGAAAAGTCCTTCTCGTCATGAGGGACTTTTTCTTTTGTCTATGATTGAACATAAAAAGGACAGTGAAGCACGCTTCACTGTCCTTTTTATGTTTTTATCATGCATGTGCCGAATCTTTTAAATGACGCCATACTTTTCCATCACAGTACGATAGAGAAGCACATTTTTGTTGCAAGACTAGTTTTTTTAATTCATGTTCAATCTGGGATTCAGGAGCGTCATAAATAAAGGCGATTTCAGCCGTTGTTGCTGTTTCATACCGTCTCAAGAATTGTTCGAGTGGTGGCTTCGGTTGTTTTTCGATCGTATGATCTAGCAATTCACTTAAGATCGAGACATACACCAAATACTCATAAGGTCCTTCTGCTTTAATCGCTTCTTCGTCTCCGACGAAAGCAAGTGTCGGAAGAATCCGAACATCCCACTCGGTGACTAGTTCAGTTTCTTTCTCGAGCATTTGCTGAATCGTATCCGACGACACATCACGATGGAACTCTTCTAAATCCAAACCATACTCCGTCAATGCTTCTGCTAGCCGCATCAATGATGGGCGACTATAAGCACTTTCTCCTTCGACGTTATGAAGCATTCGAAGGCGTCGCATGAATCGCATACCAAACGTTTTTCCTTGAAGCTCAATTGCTTTTAGAATGACGAGTGGTGACATATCGCATGCAGATCGTGATGGAGCACATGGAATCGTTGCAATCGTCCGAAGACGGAACAGATGACCATATTCTAGCTCTAGCTTCTTGAGGACGGGTATCAACCGTAAACCATCCGTTTGTGTCACATCTAGAAAATGATAGATTTCCAGAGGTTTCGTCGGTTGTTGAATCGATGGTTCGTCCAATGAACAATAAGATCCGTTGCATTGTGCGTGTTCCATCCGTTCACCCCTTCCTGTTGTTATCGTTACCCTATTTTAGCAACGAAAAAAAAGAAAGAGCAAAGGTTTTGCTTGTTCATTCTTACACGAAAAATCAAGAAAGCGCTTTACGTTCCATGAAGCGAACGATTTTGTTTTTTGTTTTGCGCTTGGGAATGTCGTGTTCTGAAAGAAGTCGCTCGAAATCCTTTTGCCCTTGTTCGAAGTTACTGACCTCAAACTCTAACTCATAATCGGTATGTCCGAGATAGCGACTTTTATCAAGGACAAGCAATCCTTCTGGAAGAACGGTTTCGATTCGTTCTGTCTCTAATCGACCTAAATGTTCTAAAGATCCCTGTAAATCAAATGAATTTAGCTGATTGTTCATCTCTTCGGAATGAATTAGACCGTATTTGAATAAATCTTCTGCTTCAGTTGCTGATAACGTGACATGTGTCTCAAGCAACCCCTTTTCATGAGGTTGTTTTAAAGTCAGTACGAGTCCCTGTTTTTTTCACGAATCCGTAATGCAGCGCCTTTTTTACGAAGTTCAAAATCTGGTGTATCAAAATAATCATTTGCTTGCCAAATGGGTTGTTTTGTTGACGCATAATGGGTAAATAGTGATAGATATTCTTGTTCAGACAATAAGTTCTTAAATTCGATTTCCAATTCTTGTCTAATCGGAATCACGCCTTTCTAGTTGAATGTCTGAAAATATGATAACATGAATGAGGTAGGAACAGGCACCGAACCAATACTATTCGATTAAAAGTGGTGACAAATCAGATGACAAAAGAAAATTGGGATTTATTTCTTGCGCCGTATCAAATCGCGGTCGATGAGTTGAAAGTTAAGCTAAAAAGCGATTCGTAAACAATTTCAGCAACGGGGAGAACATTCACCGATTGAATTTGTCACAGGACGGGTCAAACCTGTAAAGAGCATTCTTCAAAAAGCGGAACGAAAAGCAATTGCGCGCGAGTCATTAGAACAAGATATGCAGGATATCGCCGGATTACGTATCATGTGTCAATTCGTCGATGATATCATTCATGTCCTTGAGCTCTTGCGCTCGCGCGGAGATTTCAAAATCGTCGAAGAACGAAACTACATTACGCAAAAAAAGGATAGTGGCTATCGATCGTATCACGTCATCATTGCCTATCCGGTACAGACAATCGAAGGTGAAGTTCCGACATTAGTCGAAATTCAAATTCGAACGCTTGCGATGAACTTCTGGGCAACGATTGAACACTCGTTGAACTATAAGTACCAAGGAAATATTCCGGAAGAGACGCGTGAGCGATTGCGGCGTGCGGCAGAGGCAGCATTTTTGCTTGATGCGGAGATGAGCCAGCTGAAAGTAGAAATCCAAGACGCACAACTCGTCTTTCAACGCGACGCTAAGGCGTCTGAACGATTAAAAGAGTAGGGGGATGACCATGCGTTTTGCAATCACGGCTCGTGATGATGAGCGATCTCATGCGCTGAAACAGCAACTCGAGCAGGCATTGACGGATCGAGGATGTATTCTTGATGTCAGCCAGCCGGAAATCGTCGTCTCGATCGGTGGAGACGGAACGATGTTACAGGCGTTTCATTCGTATCTCGATCAAGTAGAGACGATCACGCTTGTTGGGATTCATACGGGGCATCTTGGTTTTTATGCGGATTGGCGCCCTGAAGAAATGGATGAACTGATTGATCATATCGCGAAGCAGGATTTGGCGACGGTTCAATACCCATTGCTTGAACTCTCGATTGATTATGCGGATGGTTCACACAACCAACTGCTTGCCTTGAATGAATGTACGATTAAAAGTTTTAATCAGACGCTCGTTTGCGATTTATCGATTCGAGGCGACTACTTCGAGACATTCCGAGGGGACGGGTTGTGTGTATCGACACCGTCTGGTTCGACAGCTTACAATAAGGCACTCGGCGGAGCGATCGTTCACCCGGCGCTCGAAGCAATTCAAATTACAGAGATGGCTTCCATCAACAATCGTGTCTACCGGACGATCGGCTCACCGATGTTGCTACCGAAACATCATGATGTCGAAATTCGTCCCGTCAATCCGATTGATTTTCAGATGACCTATGACCACTATGCTTCGATCATTCATCAAAACGTGACATCGATTCGGTGCCGGGTCTCTGATAAAAAAGTGAAATTTGCTCGTTTTCGTTCTTTCCCGTTCTGGCAACGGGTGCGGGAATCTTTCCTGGCAGACGAAAGACGTTAAAGTAAAGGAAATGGAAACATGAATGGATTTCAGCTACAACAGATGGTGACTGACATCGAGAATGGCTGGCGTGTCAGTCATTTTTGTACGACCCGCTTAGGAATTTCACGAAAAATGTTAGTATCGATTAAAAATCATGGGGATATCACGCGTAATGGTCAGCATGTTAACGTCCACGACGTCTTACACGCGGGTGATCATGTCCATATCTTCTTCCCGGAAGAGACACCAGCACCGGATATGGTGGCGACAGAAGGGGAACTTGATATTTTGTTTGAAGACGATTGGTTACTCGTCGTCAATAAACCGCCAGGCATGGCATCGATCCCGTCACGATTGCATCCAGAACGCTCATTATCGAACTATGTCCTTGGTTATTACCGAAAACAAGGAATTCCGTATGCGATCCATATCGTTAATCGGCTCGATCGTGATACGAGTGGTCTTGTCTTGTTCGCGAAACATGGGCTTGCCCATCACCGGATGAGTCTTATGCAACGATCCAATGAATTAGAACGACATTATTTAGCGTATGCACCCGGAAACGTACCGGTACAAACGATTGATCAACCGATTGGTCAAACCGATCATTCTTTCATGGAACGGATGGTACGACCAGATGGTCAACGAGCCATTACGCATATCTTAAATAGCCGTCTAGTTCGAGCCTTTGACCAAGAAATCTCATTACTCGATATCCGACTAGAGACGGGTCGGACACACCAAATTCGTGTCCACCTTGCTTTTCTTGGGCATCCTTTGATTGGCGATACGATGTATCAAGGAAACCCGTTGCTGCCGCGTCAGGCGCTCCATAGTGCGTCAGCAACGTTCCTTCATCCTGCGACGGGAGAACGGGTTCGTTTTGAAGCACCACTTCCTGAGGATCTCCGACTGGAATGATGAAGTACACAAATAAAAGGCAATGGACTTGGTCCACTGCCTTTTATTTGTGTTTAGTCCTCATCGAACATGGAAATCCGAGATTGAGAGGCGATTGCCATGATCAATCCTAGACCGACGAGGTTTACGATCATCGTTGATCCACCATAACTGATGAACGGTAAGGGAAGACCTGTGATCGGTAAGACACCAATCGTCATCCCGATGTTTTGGAAAATCTGGAACGTAAACATCGCGACGTATCCTGTCACGATATAGGTGCCAAATGGATCCGCCGTTTCAAGTGCAATTTGAATCAAGCGATAGACGAACAGGAACAAGACGATCAAGACGATGGCAGCTCCAATGAAACCGTAGTGTGAGGCAATCGTCGTAAAGATGAAGTCTGTATGCAATTCTGGAACAAACACTTGCAGTTTCCCGTATCCAACGCCGAACATTTGCCCTGAACCTGTAGCGTTGATTGCTTGGACGAGCTGGTACGACAGATCATCCGCATATTCGAATGGTTGCAACCAAGCCATGATCCGGTTCATCGCGTGACCCGGGAAAAAGGTGGCGAGTAAATCGTTCTGGAAAAAGAACAGATAAAAGAAGATGATGACGGCGCCTGCAAACAGACCGAACATTGTCAAAAGCCATTTCCAATTTAGTCCTGATAATAACATCGCACATGCCAAGATGACGCAGAGAATCAAACCAATCCCTAAATCGGGCTGAATGATGATGAGACCGAGCGGCAAGGCTGTAACCGCGACTAACTTGATAAGTAACAAGAGATCTCTTTCATGTTGAACATAACGCGCATTGTGCTCGGTAATAACGGCAGCGAGCGTCACGATCAAAAAGAACTTCATGAACTCAGCCGGTTGGACCGTACCGATAACGGGGAATTGATACCAACCGTATGCCCCTTTGATTTCAGTGACGATTGGTGTACCACGGAAAATGACAAGACCGATCAATGACACGATACCTGCTCCATATAAAAACCAGTGGAATCGCTTCAACTGTTCATAATCGATGAAAATGACGACGGATAACGCCATGAAGCCGATGACATACCATTGAATTTGTTTGGCAGAGAAGTTGATGGCACTGATCGCACCTTTAAGCGAAGGTTGTGCTGTATAGATGGCGATGATACTGATGACCATCAGACAGGCGAGTAAAAAAAGCAACGTATGATCATAACGTTGTGTAAATGATTTGAATCGATTCATTTCATCCCTACTTTCTATCACTTTCTATATTACCGTAATTTATCAAATCCGCAATATCAAGAGCGATGGTTGACAGAAGCGTTACGTTTTTGTAACCTGAAGATAGGTTTTATTACCAGGTACTAATTCAAGGGGGACTCTATCATGAATATTTATCCTTCACTCGAAGGCAAGACGTACGTCGTCATGGGCGTCATCAACCAACGTTCGATTGCATGGGGTATCGCACGTGCGCTCGACGCTGCTGGAGCAAGCCTGGCATTTACATATGTCGGGGAACGTTTTAAAGCACCACTTGAAAAATTAGGGCAAGAATTATCACGTCCGGCTTCTTATTATACGTGTGATGTCACAAGTGATGAAGAAATCGAACAGGTCTTCCAAACAATCCATGCGGATCACGGTAAGATTTCAGGAATCGCTCACTCGATCGCATTCGCGGACAAAGAAGCGCTTCGTGGTGAATTCTCTGGAGTAACGCGTGAACAGTTTGCGCAAGCACTTGATATCTCAGCCTACAGCTTAACAGCAGTCGTCAAGGCGGCGAAGGATTTCTTTACGGAAGATGCATCCGTCATCACGTTGACGTACCTTGGTGGTGAGAAGATGGTTCCGAACTACAACGTCATGGGTGTTGCGAAAGCCGCATTAGATGCAAGCGTTCGTTATCTCGCTGCTGAATATGGTCAGCAAGGCGTTCGTGTCAATGCCATCTCAGCTGGTCCAATTCGGACAGTATCAGCAAAAGGTGTCGGCGACTTCAATTCGATTCTTGATAGCATCGAAGAACGTGCGCCACTTCATCGTAACGTCACGACAGAACAAATTGGTCAAAGTGGACTGTTCTTGCTTTCACAAATGTCGAGTGGGGTGACAGGAGAAATCCTTCACGTTGATAGCGGATTCCACATTCTTTAATAAAAGATCGATTAAGCCAGGCTTTCCTAAGTGGGAGGCTTGGTTTTTTTGTGCTGGATCGGGGAAGTATCAAATATGAACATGTTGAAGGAGAGAGGAAGTGTAATGGATGAATGCAATCGATTTTACAGTCGTGCAATATGTGAACCGTCAAGTACGTGTCGATCCACAACTAAAGACTGAGCCAGTCGCTCGGATTCAACCAATTCGCCCAATCGATGCTTATCGTGAACATGAAACTGACGATTTTTTAGAAGAACAAGCAAATGCATACGGTGTATTACCAGAACTAAAACTTCCCGGTCGAAGCTTCGACCGGGAAGTTTAATCATTCATTGACCTGAGAAGCGGAATGTCTCATAGACACTCCAAGCACCGTTTTCCAGTTCATACAATAAAGCCATTTTCGTAACGTCCTCTTGGAAACGAATATCTTCCATCTTGAGACGTTCTAACACGTCGAACAGTTCGACATCCGACAGTTCTTGACCAATCGTGATATGTGGCAAGAAATCGTATTTCGGCTTATGTTCGAGTGGCCCTGTATGCAAAGCGCGATGTAATTGTTCTAACTCATCCGTTGGCATTACTTTAAGGAACAAGACATTGTTCGTCGGATGGAACGAACGAGCTCCTTGAATGTGCAAATTGACAGGCTTCGTTTCGGACGCGATTCGATTCAACTCCGTCACGATGTGGTCTAATTCTGTCTCATCGACTTCCATCCGCTCCCGTAGCGTGATATGAGGTGTGATCAGTGCATACTTCGAGTCATATCTCTTTCGGTATGAATTTGCAAAATCTTGAACGCGTTTCGATGGAAACAATACAACCCCGATGTTCATCGAAAATCCCCTACTTTCCCCTGAAATGATAACGCTTTACAAAATAATCATGACGGATTCTGGCGTCGATGTCAAAGAAGTTTGAGAGGAGGTTCAGAATCCGTGTATACTAATGAAGTACTTTGTTGGAGAGGTGGATATAGTCATGAAGAAAACACATTCAAAAGAAGTCAAACAGGCAGCTATCGATAAGTTACATGAACGAGGGGTAACGATTCATGCGATTGCTGAAATCGTGTACCAGATGCAGGCCCCATACACGGTAGATCTGACAATTGAAACATGTGTCAGTTCAGTAGAACGTGTTCTTGAAAAACGTGAATTACAACATGCGATTCTCGTCGGAGCAGAACTAGACATCTTGGCGGAAAAAGGGTTATTATCAGAACCCCTCCTGTCCATCATCCAAAGCGATGAAGGGCTATTTGGCGTAGATGAGACGATTGCGATTGGCGCCGTCAACACGTATGGTTCGATTGCGGTTACGACGTTCGGCTATTTGGATAAAGCAAAGGTCGGTATCATCAAAGAACTCGATACGAAGCTTGGGGATGGAAAAGTCAATACGTTCATGGATGATATCGTCGCGGCCATCGCAGCAAACGCGTCCGGACGACTAGCGCATCGCTTGCGGGATAAAGAAGACTACTCAGCAGAAGAATTAGAAGAACGTAAGGGGACATACTAATGCGGGGTGCGAGAGCGGCATGGACAGGTGCGTCTATTGCTGTCGTCTTGTTCGTGATCATCGCTGTCTCGATTCGAATGACAGGCTATTTCTTATTTGATGCCCAATTATCATCATACATGTCGCAACATGTTCCTGGGGATTACGTTTCTTGGTTCACTCAACTCGGATCAGGTCCAGGAGCGATGACGATGACAGCGTTACTTGGCATACTGAGTTATGTCTTGTGGCGAGATCGTATCGCAAGCATCTGGTATGTGCTCATGGCAATATCGGTAGGGGTGTTGAATCAAGTCGTTAAATTCGCTTTTGTTCGAGAGCGACCTTCATTAAACGAACTGGTTGGCGGCGTAGGATACAGTTTTCCGAGCGGTCATTCTGCGATGGCATTTGCTGTCTATGCTGGATTTCTCGTTGTTGCGTTTCATCATCTAAAAACAGGTGGGAAAGTACTTGTATCGATCGTGACGATTGGATTATTCCTCGCCATGGGAGCTTCTCGAATCATTTTAAACGTTCACTATTTCTCAGATGTCATCGGTGGGTATTGTTTTGCCGGAATTCTTTTATGTAGCTCCTATGCATTCATCGTCTCCCGTAGAAAAAAAGGAGTGGCTTGATGTTACTGTTAGATGTTGATCACAGTTTGTTATTTGATGAAGAGACGATGCGCTCCATCAACAAGCCGACGTTGCTTGTCGAGCGAGTCGCTGGGCGACCTCGTTTCATGACGATGCGAGCGCATCTTAGATTAAAACGGTTAGTATCGATTAACGGTGTTGTTCCGGTGACGAAACGAACGATGGAAGAGTACCAGCAGTTGGAACTCTTTCAAATCGATGCGCCACCTAAGTGGGCGATCATTGACGGTGGAAAGATTTTGCTCAAAGAAGGAAAAGTGGATCGTCGATATGAAAATTGGCTTCGTCAATTCAATAAGGAGACATCACTTAATTCCATTCTTGAGTATCTCATCGAAATGGAACAAGTTTCAATCGATGTATATCCTTCTGAGACGTTATCCAGTGTAATCACGCTGCCGCATGAACCGATTCAACGGACGACGGACGAAGCGGTATTACTAGAAGAACTATTTCGTAAGTATGAAACGACATGAAAAAACCGGACGGTAGACTAGACTGACCTAGCAATATGAGACACATATAAAACACCTTGATTAGGCTGCCTGTACACCGTATTTTTTCGGTGTCAGGTAGCCTAATTTTTCTTGGATTCGTTCTTCGTTATAGTAATTTAAGTAATTAGTAACGCGTTCAGAGACCTCATGGTCTCTTAGTGAATTAAATTTGACGTACTGGAATTCCTCGGACTTTAAATTAGAGTGGAACGATTCGATAACTGCGTTGTCCCAACAGTTTCCTCTACGAGACATACTGCTTGTTAGGTGATTCCTTTTAACGAATTCTTGAAAGGCGTATGACGTATAGACACTTCCTTGGTCCGAATGAAGGATGACCCCTTCGGGATAGTTTCGATTCTCAAGCGCTATCTTCAACGTATCAATCACAAGAGACGTTTGTTGATGCTCGTATAACTTGTATGCGACGATTTCGTTATTAAAAAGATCCATGATGATGGAAAGATATTTCGTCGTGCTGCCGTATTGGATATAGGTGATATCCGTCACCCACTTTTGATTCGGTTTACTTGCTGTGAAATCGCGCTTGATGAGATCCGGTGCCGTTATGATGCGCTCACCTTGAGACTTCCATCTTCGCTTCGGCTTGATCCGACATTGGAGATGGTGTTTTTGCATGATTTTCTGTACGGTATTCCGATTGGCTTTTAACTGATAGATTTGCTGTAATAATGCCTTTATTTTTCGATGTCCATTCCGATACTTGGTCTGTTTACTTAGTTCAATGACGGTTTTTTCGAGCACCGAAGGTGCTTTCACAGATTCCTTAATCCAACGGTAATAGCTTGCTCTTGGTACATTCAAAGCGCTAAGAATGGCGGTGATTGTATACTTTCTCCGAAGAAACTCTACAATTTTTATGACTACTTCTTTCTCAACTCTCTTTCGATTTCCATGTACTTTTTTAAGATCTCATTTTCCATCTTCAGATGTGACATTTGTCGTTCTCTCTTGTCATCCTCACTCGCAGAATCTGGACCATGTCCATAGGTATATTGTTTACCGATTGGCTGATCAAATCGATAATGTTCGTTAGAGCGATACCATCTCATCCATGTTTTGATTTGAGATTCATTTTTGATTCCGTACTTCTCCATGATTTCTCTCGTCGTTAACTTACCACTCAGCTTATCTTTGACTACTGCCCATTTCACTTCACTTGAATATACGTTTTTGCCCATGCAAAAACACCTCCGATGTTAGTACTTTTTAAAAGTGTACCACTCCGAAGGTGTTTTATATTGTCTCAAAATTTTAGGTTAGCCCATCCGAATTAAATCGGAAGCAGTTTTTTTTGCTTATTTTCCTTCGATCGAAGCCCATTTGTACGAGAAGTCTGCGCCGAAGTTATGCTCGACGACTCCTTTAACGTATGGTTTGACGAGGAATGCACGTCCACGCTGATAAACAGGTGAGATCGCTGCAGAGTCGAGAAGGATTTTCTCAGCTTCTTGCAATTCAGACCAGCGTTTTGCTGCATCTGTTTGTGTTTGAGCATCTTTGATGAGTTTATCATACTCTTCGTTTGACCACTTACCACGGTTGTATGGTCCGTCTGTCAAGAAGAGATCGAGGAACGTCATCGGATCTTGGTAGTCAGGTCCCCAGCCCGCGAATGAAAACTGGAAGTCCCCTTTGTTTTCGAGATCAAGTTTGTTTTTGAATGGTTGTTGTTTGATTGTGACCTTCATACCTGGAAGGTTTTTCTCAAGTTCACCTTTCAAGAACTCACCGATTTTCTTAGCATCGTCGCTATCATAGTTCAAGAGTTCAAGATCAACCGATTTTTGACCGATTTCCTTAAGTCCCTCTTCCCAGAGTTTTTTCGCTTCGTCTGCATTATATTCGTTGAATGCTGGATACTTATCACGGAAATCTTTCCCGTCAGCATCTTTCGCGAAATCTTTTGGTACGAGATAGTTCGCTGGAAGTGATCCGTTTGCGAGGATAACATCCGTGATCCCTTTTTTATCGTAACCCATGTCGATTGCGCGACGGATTTTTTCGTTATCAAGCGCTTTTACCTTCGTGTTGAGGTAGAGGTAGAAGATTGTTGATTCACCTTTTGTTTTGAATTCTTTATTATCTTTGAACTGGGCAACGAACTCAGATGTTAAACCTGTGCGATCGATGTCACCTTTTTCGTAAAGGTTAACACCAGTTGCAACTTCTTTAACGACCTTAACGTTGATCGTTTTAAGTTTAACAGCATCTTTATCCCAGTAGTTATCGTTTTTGACCATTTTCCAGCCTTGCTCACGTGTCCACTCTGTTAATTTGAATGGTCCGTTATAGAGCGCTTTGTCTGCAGTCGAACCGAAGTCTTTTCCGATTTTCTTCGAGAGTTCTTCTGATTTCGGCATGAATGGTCCGAATCCAGTAAGTCCGAGGAAGTAGTCTGCAGGTGCTTTTAACTTAACTTCGAACGTTTTGTCGTCGATTGCTTTGACGCCGACAGCATCACGCTCGCCTTTTTTCGTGTTGTACTCTTCTGCACCTTCGATGTTGTAGAAGACGTATGCATACTGTGAAGCGTTCTCTGGATTAAGAACTTCTTTCCATGCATATTCAAAGTCTTTAGCTGTGATTGGAGTACCGTCAGACCATTTCGCATCACGTAATTTGAACGTGTACGTCTTTTTGTCTTCTGATACTTCATGACTCTCAGCGATACCTGGTGTTGGTTGCTGTTTGTCATCAAGACGGTAAAGACCTTCCATCGTGTTGTTCAACACGTTGAATGAAACTGCATCTGTAGAAGTCGTCGGGTTAAGTGTCGGGATATCCGAACCTTCGATCAAGTTAAGTGTTTGATCACTAGACTTTTTGTCTGAACCTGTGTCGCCCGATTTGTCGCCTGAATCCGTTGTCGAACAAGCTGCGAGGAACGCACTTGATACGAGAGCTACTGAAGTAGCTAAAGCAAAACTTTTCTTCTTCATGTTACGATGACCCCCCTAGGTTTCTAAAAAGTGATACTGTCAGGTTTTTGACCGAAAAAAAAGAATTACTATATTCGAATCAAACCCTTCGTTACAAATAGTTTACAATGTTCTGATAATTTTGCAAACCTTTTATCCGATTTTTCTAAATATTTTTTCAAAAAAGACTGGGACCTCACGAAAAAATGGTCCCAGCTCAGTGATTATTTTAGAATTTTCATTGCACGAAGTAGGTATTCCGGTCCATAAATCGGTACTTCGATTCCTTGAATCGTATCAGAAACATATAATTTCTCTGTCGTCTGATACAAAGGAACGATGACGGCATCTTGATTGATCAACTGCCTTTCAGCTTGATGATACAATGCTTGTTTTTTCTTCATATCTCGTACCTGCCGTGCTTTTTCGATCAGTTGATCGTACGTGTCGGATTGATAGTTTACGGAATTCAACGGATTATCTGAGACGAACTGGTTCAAATATGCAAGTGGACCTGGATAATCCGGCATCCATCCCGTTAACGTCATCGCATACTGAGCCGACTGTTCTTTATCGATCTTCTCTTCAATCCCAACTGGTTTAAGAACGATATCAATATCAGGCAACTGTCTCTCAAGATACGTCTCAAGTTGTTTCCCGATCCGTTTTGCCTGTGGATCATCAAAATTAAGCATCTCGATTCGTTGTTTCTTCTGTTGTTTACCATTTTCTTTTTTTACTTGTATCGGTTCTGTCATTAATACATTCGTATCTGTGACGACGAATCGATTCGTCGGAATGCCTGCATATCCTAAAGGAAGTTGAACGGACTCTTTTTCCATCAAGGCGTAAGCAATTCGTTTTCGGAGTGTCTTTTCGCGGAAGGCTTCATTTTTTTGATTAAATGCGATATAAAAGACACCGCTCCGCTTTTTTTGATAGGTTGGTCGAGAGACTTGATCTTCTTGTGTCTCAACACTCTCTTGTAACGGAAGAATCGCTGCTTTACTGTTCTCATACGTACTCCATTGCGTCTGATGATCAGAGATGATGCGGCTTTTAACTTCCTCGACCGTGACAACATTTTGTTGATGATACTGGTTGTTTTTTTTAAGCGTATATCCGTTTTTCGACATCTGTTCTAGTGTAAACGCACCATTCCCGGTGAGGTCTTGCCATTTTTTAGATGCCGGTTGCGGATAAAAAACGGACATTGCGAGTAATTCTTTTAGATTCGAAACCGGCTGATTCAGCGTGATGATCAGTTGGTCACGTCCTTTGGCCTTTACACCTAGACGTTCTGGCTTCATTTTTCCGTCATTGACGGCACGTCCATTTTCAAACACTTCAAATAAGAAACCATAGGGAGAATTTGTTTTATTGGCTGCGACACGTCGGAAACTATCGACAAAGTCTTGCGCTGTAATCGGCTGACCCTTCGCATTTTTTGTTTGTTTGAGTTGAATCGTATATGTCAGACGATCCTTTGAGACTGACATATCCTGTGCTAATCCTCTACGGACGGATGTCCCAGAAGTAAAAACATATAATCCTTCATACAGTTGTGCTAACAGTGTCTGAGAACGGCTATCCGTTGCTAACGCAATATCGGATGTCTTCGGGAGTGATGATTCAATTAATTCAACCTTCACTGCTTGTGTCTCCTGATCTGTTTTCGTCTTTTGAGATGATGATAGACGGTATATGAGCGTACCACTGAGACCAATCAATAAACATATGATCAGTATCATGATTGATGTTTTTCTTGTGATATTAGTCATAAACGACTCCTTTCTGCGTCAAACACGCATTTCTCTATTGAATCAGAAAATCAGCAAAAAAGCGACCCCCTCGTTTTTCTAAGGGAATCGCTTAATCTTAAGCTTCGTAACGTTTAAAGACGAGTGATGCGTTGTGTCCACCGAACCCGAGCGAGTTGCTCAGGGCATAATTCAATTTTACGCTCCGTGCACCTTCCGTCACGTAATCAAGATCACAACCTTCACTCGGCTGTTTGAGATGAATCGTTGGGTGAACGGTTTGTTCTTGTAACGATTTAATTGTTGCAATCGCCTCGACGCCACCAGCGCCACCAAGCAAGTGACCAATCATTGATTTCGTCGAGTTGACGACGAGTTGTTTTGCCTGTTCACCGAAGACACTATGGATTGCTTTTGTTTCAAGAATGTCGTTCATCGGTGTGCTCGTTCCGTGTGCATTGATGTATCCAACTGCTTCTGGTGCGATACCTGCATCTTGGATTGCCATTGCCATCGCACGTGCTCCACCGTCTCCATCTGGATCTGGAGCTGTGATGTGGTAGGCGTCAGCTGTTAATCCATATCCACTGACTTCGGCATAGATTTTTGCACCACGCGCTACCGCATGCTCGTACTCTTCAAGAATCAAGATGCCTGCCCCTTCTCCCATGACGAATCCATCACGTCCTTCGTCAAACGGACGGCTTGCTGTCTCAGGATCGTGATTCGTTGACATAGCTTTGTTGGCACAAAAACCAGCAAATGATAAGTTCGTGATTGGTGCTTCCGCTCCACCAGCGATCATGACATCTGCATCGCCCCGTTCGATGACACGAAGGGCTTCTCCAATGGCATTCGTTCCTGAAGCACATGCAGTGACGGAACAGTTATTCGGTCCCTTGGCTCCGGTATAGATCGATACCTGACCGCTTGCCATGTTTGGAATCATCATCGGAATGAAGAACGGGCTGACACGACGGTGTCCACGTTCGAAGTAGATCTTCGCTTGTTTCTCAATTGTCTCAACGCCACCGATTCCTGATCCAATCCAAACCCCAGCACGTTCTGCGATTTCTTTAATGTCGATTCCAGAATCTTGGACAGCTTCCATGCTTGCGACAAGTGAGTAATGAACGAAGCGGTCCATCTTACGTGCTTCTTTCGCCTCGATGAATTCTGTTACATCGAAGTTTTGTAATTCGCCAGTGACCTTCGTTGGATACTCATCGATATCGAGACGCTCCATCGGACGAATCCCGTTTGTTCCTTCTTTTAGTGCTTCCCAGAATGTATTGGCATCGTTCCCGATCGGTGTCAGTGCTCCGATTCCTGTGACTACAACGCGTTTTCTCATCATCTTATGTGTTCTCTCCTTTAGTCCAAGTAATGTATGCTGCTCCCCAAGTCAATCCGGCACCAAATCCAGCAAGTACGAGTTTCGTACCAGGTGTCAGGCGTCCTTGTTGACGCGCTTCCTCAAGTGCGAGTGGGATTGATGCAGCAGATGTATTCGCGTGCTCATCGATCGTGACGATGACCTTTTCTTGCGGAATATGCAGTCGTTCGCACGCTGCATCAATGATGCGTAGGTTTGCTTGATGCGGAATCAAGATATCGATATCTTCGAGCGTACTATCCGCTTTTTGAATGACTTTCTCAACGATTTCCGGTAATTTACGAACCGCAAACTTAAAGACTTCCCGACCGTTCATCTCGATTGGTCCATCAATGTCCTTAAATAATAAATGTGCTCCGCGTCCATCTGTTCCAAGCTCGAAGGCATTAAGACCCGCTTGCTCAGTTGGTCCGATGACGACTGCCCCTGCACCATCTCCAAATAAGATGGCAGTTGACCGGTCTGACCAGTCGACGATACTCGACATTTTTTCAGCACCGATGACGAGCGCATGTTTTCCTTCAACTGTCGTCAACATGCTAGTAGCTGTTTGTAATGCAAAGATGAAGCCACTACATGCCGCACTAATATCGAATGCAGTCGCTCCGCGTGCTCCAAGACGCTCTTGGACGATACAGGCTGTAGATGGAAACGCGCGTCCTGTTGCCGTTCCGACGACGATCAACCCGATGTCCTCTACTGTCAATCCAGCATCATCAAGCGCTTTCTGAGCAGCTTCTGTCGCTAAGTCAGTGACATCCACATCATCGGCTGCAATCCGTCGTGCCCCGATTCCTGTCCGTGTCCGAATCCATTCATCGCTCGTATCGAGCGTCGTTGCTAATTCATCATTCGTCACGCGCCGTGACGGCAAAGACGTTCCTAATCCTACAATCCCGATCTTCATAAGGCATCCCCTTTTGTTATTAGTATCTGGTACTAATATAAAGCGTTAATTTGCTTTTGTCAAAGAAAAAAGGAAGAGCATGGTCTCCCGTGCCCTTCCTCATACCTCATTCTGCTAACGTCCGTACGACTTCCATGACCATTTTAGCGGAATTGATTGACGCAATCTCGAGGAATTCATCAAACGAGAGTGACGCTTCTTCATTGGCGCTATCTGAAATCGACCGCGTTACGACGAACGGGACACCGAACTGATGACAGACTTGTGCGATTGGTGCTGCTTCCATTTCGACGGCTGCGACTTCTGGGAAGTGCGCCTTGATTTGAGCAGAGCGCTCTGAATCGTGGATGAACGAATCGCCTGTCGCAATCAATCCATGAACGACGCGAATCGCATCCATCCGCTCGATGACGGCTTCTGCTGTTGCAACAAGCTTCGGATCTGCTTGATAGGCAGCTGGCATTCCAGGTACCTGTCCATATTCGTATCCAAATGCCGTCACGTCGACGTCGTGGTGTCGCACTTCTGTTGAGACGACGACATCCCCGACTGTTAACCCTTCTTTGAATCCGCCTGCTGATCCCGTATTGATGACAGCAGTTGGTTTGTAGTGGTCCAGCAATAATGTCGTCCCGATCGCAGCATTGACTTTCCCGATTCCTGACTTCAAGATGACGACAGGAACGCTATTTAAAAGCCCTTCATAAAAATGATAGTTTGCGATGACTGTATCTTTACGTTCTGATAACTCATTACGCAATAAATTGACTTCCTCTTCCATTGCGCCGATGATTGCGATTGGCATGGTCCATTCCTCCATCAAACAGAAAGCCGGATTGCTCCGGCTCCTGTGTTCTTTATTTGATCGATGTAATTTTTACTGCGTATTCGCCACCTGGTGCTGGTACAGAGACTTGATCTCCGACTTGGTGCCCCATTAAACTTTTCGCGATTGGTGATTCGTTCGAGATTTTACCTGTAAACGGATCTGCTTCGGCACTACCAACAATTGTGTACGTATCTTCTTCGTTATCTTCGACACTCAAGAAAGTGACTGTCGTTCCGATACCGACGACCGAGATATCCTTCTCTTCTTCCGAGATGATCGCAACATTACGAAGCATCTCTTCAAGTTGAGCAATCCGGCCTTCGACCATCGCTTGTTCTTCTTTTGCTGAATCGTATTCTGCGTTCTCTGAAAGGTCACCGAACGAACGGGCGATCTTGATGTTCTCGACGACTTCTTTCCGGCGGACTGACTTCAATTCATTCAATTCATTTTCAATGTTCGCTTTACCTTCAAGCGTCATGTAGTATTGCTTTTCTGCCATTTTTGTCACGCTCCTTTTTATTCCACTAGTATAGTATATTCACATCTTTTTTGGAATCAATATCCTCTTTGATCGAGTGCTGAACGATAATCAAGAATCGCTCGAATCTTCGTCACGAGTAAATCGATCGCGACATGATTCTCGCCGCCTTCCGGTACGATGATGTCCGCATATCGTTTTGTTGGTTCACAGAACTGCAGATGCATCGGACGAACGACGTTCGTATACTGCTCAACGACTGAGTCGATCGAGCGTCCACGTTCGTTGATATCACGTTGCATCCGACGAAGAATGCGAACGTCCGCATCCGTATCGACGAACACCTTGATATCCATTAGTTCCCGTAACCGTTCGTCTTCAAGCGCTAAAATTCCTTCTACGATGATGACATCGCGTGGTTCGAGACGAATCGTTTCTTGTGCCCGCGTGTGGGCGACATAGTCATATACCGGTTTTTCAACGGCAATGTTTTCACGGAGCGACTGAATGTGCTCAATCAACAGACCATTATCAAAAGCAAACGGGTGATCATAGTTTGCCTGATACCGCTCCTCCATTGATAAATCACTTTGATCTTTATAATACGCGTCCTGTTCAATCATGACGATTGATTCACTTGGGAACGCATCGACGAGTGAACGTGCCACCGTCGTCTTCCCTGAACCCGTTCCGCCCGCTACGCCAATTACTACCGGTTTTTGCATGTCATTCGTTCCTCCATCATTTCGACTTTTTCCGACTGACGGATACACCGTCACCGAGCGGAAAAATCGTCGTATCGTATTGTTCTTGTTCCATCATCCAGACCGTGAATTCCTTGACGAGACGCACGAGTCGACGTCTTCTTCGATCGAATGTCTTCGGATCGGACTCGAGGACATCTCCGTGTAAGAAGAGATTATCCGTATAAAGCACGCCGCCCTCAGGAATGAGTCGCCCATATCCTGCAAAGAATTTTTTATACTGTCCTTTAGCTGCATCAATGAAGACCGCATCGAACTGGTCTTCAAGCGTTTCGGCTAATTCTACTGCATCACCAAAAATGATGTCAATCCGGTCCGCCACATCTGACCGGGCGATGAAGGTTTTTGCTTCTTCATACCGCTTTGCATTTCGTTCAATCGTCGTAATACGCGCATCCGGTAGCGCACGCGCCATCCGAATCGCACTATATCCGATTGCGGTTCCGACTTCTAGAATGCGCTTCGGTTGTTGTAATCGCAGGAGCGATAACAAGACCTCGGAACCTGTCAGTTCGATGATTGGTATATGATTTTCTTCCGCATAACGCTCCATTTCTTCTAACAGAGCATCTCGAGGATGAATCATTGATTCGACATAGGTCGTGAAATCATTCACGCCATTCACTCCCTCTTCCGCATAAACAGGTTGACTTGAAGCGAACTTCCCGCTTCAACCCAACCCGTTGCTCATTGCTCTTTACTCGCTTCGTATTCCACCCATTCCGGCTTATACTTAACGACGTTTCGTTGATGTTCTTCATATGTCTCTTCGTATAGAATCTGTCCGCGTGGATGTTTATCACTTGGTGGACGAGCAAAGAAATAGACATATTTTGTTTTATTCGGATTTAACACGGCAAGTACCGAATCTTTACTGACCGTCGAAATCGGACCAATCGGAATTCCTTCGTACTTATACGTATTGTACTTCGAATTATTCTCGAGATCCTTCAGTGTCGTTAAAGCCGTGTTTTCACCTGTGCCATACCAAACCGTTGGATCCGACTGTAACTTCATGCCGTCATCCAATCGATTTTTGAAGACACCAGCGATTTCACGACGATCATCTGCTGTCGCCGCTTCACGCTCGACCATGGAACCGAGACTGAGTACTTCATGGAAGGTCATGCCTGATTTTTGAATGGCATCCGCATTCTCATCGTAGACTTTTTCTGTTTCATCGAGCATCGTCTCGACGATTTGATCAATGCTTTTTCCTTTATCAAACTCATACGTTGCTGGGAAGAGATATCCTTCAAGTGCATACAAGACACCATTCTTCTTCACTTCATCCGTCAACATCGGATATTTTTCAATCATGCTGTCGATGAATGTCGCATCCGTCAATTCTTTACGGACCGTCTCTTCCTTGAAGTTCGTCGCTTTCGCGATCAAAGCGATTTGACGATCCATCGTGATGCCTTCAGGTAACGTGATTTTCACATCCGCTGCCTTCATGACCGTTCCCGTCTTTAATTCATTAATGATTTCATCCGGGGACATGGCTTGTGACAGTGTATACGTACCCGCTTGGAATGACGATTCATTCTTGTAACGGACGTAGTAACGGAAAATCGTCTCGTTTGCAATCAAGTCTTTTTCCTTTAGTAAAGAAGCAATCGAACTCGTCCCTGCTCCTAAAGGAATTTCGACTTTGACGGATTTCGTCGCTGTTTCATCGACTGGTTCAAGCGCATTTTTCAAAAAGACATAGATGACCGCACTGGTAACTAGAAAAATCGTCAACAATACAGAAAGGATGATTAGCGTAATCCGGCGTGATGTCCGGCGTCGCCTTTTTTCGATTTCAGCATTTTGCTTCCATTCGTTCTCCATCGGTTCCTCCTTCTTCTCTTAAAACAAGGTGACATCGTAAGAGAAAGTCTCTTACGACGTCACCTGTCATGAGTCGGGTTAGTCTAACTGGTCTTCGAGCGTGTTAAAGACTTCTTCGATTTCATCCCAAGTCGCTGTATCGTCTTCATCGATTGGTACGAGGTTGAAGTCGTTATCTCCATCACCGTATTCGTCGAGTTCGTAAACGAAGATATCGACTTCTTCTGCTTCGTCATAGTCTGCTCCGATTGGCTCGAGGAAGATGTATGTCTTGCTCGAACGTGGGCTTTCATAACGCAGACGTTCTACGAATTCGAAATCATTTCCTTCGCCGTCCGGAATTACGTAACGTGTTGGTTCATTCTGTTGCATCAGTGATCCGCTCCTTTAACGCAAGCTCGAGTTCATCCCAAGTTTGCTCATCATTTTCATCGATCAGGCTCAAGTCAAAATCATCTTCGCCTTCTCCATATTCATCGATCTCACAGATGATCAGATCATCTGCTCCTTCGTCAGGGTTACCGATCATTTCAAGAAACAGATAGGTTTTTCCTGTACGTTCACTCGAGTAACGGTACCATTCTTCGAAAAGATGTTCGCCGCCCTCTTCATCTGGAAAGAGATACTGACGTTTTTCTTCAGCCATCGGTTTCTCCCCCTTCATCGGTTCGTCCGATCCAAGTACGATTGCAGGATCATGACGGCAGCCATCTTATCGATGACTTGTTTACGCTTTTTACGACTGACATCGGCATCGATCAGCATCCGTTCTGCTTGCATCGTCGTCAACCGTTCATCCATGAAGACGACTTCAAGCCCGGTATGCTGTTCGATTTCCTTCGCAAAAGCTTCACTTGCTTCTGCGCGGGGACCGATGGAACCGTTCATGTTTTTCGGAAGACCAATGACTAGGATTTCGACATTGTATGTCTTCATGATGACATCGAGCCGTTTGAAGGCTTCTGGGTAATCCGGTTCCGTCCACTTGACCGTCTCAACGCCTTGCGCCGTCCAGCCCATCAAGTCACTGACCGCTACCCCGATCGTCTTCGAACCGACATCTAGTCCCATTGCACGTTTCATTTTGAATTTCCACTCTCCGCCAAATAAGATTTCACGAGTTCTTCGAGCAATTCGTCGCGTTCAATCTTACGAATTAAATTACGTGCGTCATTATGACGAGGAATGTAAGCAGGATCTCCTGAAAGGAGATAGCCGACGATTTGGTTGATCGGATGATATCCTTTTTCTTCTAAAGCATGATAGACCGTCAACAACACATCACGTGTTGCTGCTTTGTTATCGTCTTCCGGAAAGTTGAATTTCATCGTTTGATCCATCTGACTCACGTTCATCACCTCTTTCATATACACTACGTTTCTATTATGCCAGTGATTGCACGTATTGTGAAGCGTACGCGAGTGCTTCTTCTAATTTCGACGCATCTTTTCCACCAGCTTGAGCCATGTCAGGGCGACCGCCACCGCCCCCACCGCAGCGTGTTGCGACTTCCTTGATCAATTTACCAGCATGATAGCCTTGGTCGATTAAATCTTTTGAGACGCTTGCGACGAGATTGACTTTCTCACCTTGCGCACTCCCGAGAACGATGATCGCTGATCCGAGTGAGCTCTTCAGCTCATCCATCATGCCGCGAAGAGCGTCCATGTCTGAGACGTCGACACGTTTCGCAAGCACACGCACACCGTTGATTTCTTCCACATCATCCTTGAGCGAAGCAGCTTCAATGTTCGCAAGTTTTGCTTGCAACGATTCGTTTGCTCGTTCCGTCTCACGAAGCTGTTGTTGCAGTGCTTCGATGCGGACAGGAACTTCTGTCGTCTTCGTCTTCAGAACAGCTGCTGCTTGTTCGAGTGTTTCTAAGTGTTGGTTCATGACACGATACGCACCTGCACCCGTTACCGCTTCGATTCGGCGTGTACCTGCACCGATACCAGACTCCGAAACAATCTTGAACAAGCCGATTTCGGCTGTGTTTCCGACGTGGATTCCGCCACACAACTCGATCGAGTATGTGCCTGCTGAGACGACGCGGACCGTTTCACCGTACTTCTCACCGAACAATGCCATCGCGCCTTTTGCTTTTGCATCAGCGATGTTCATCTCTTCGATATCGACCGGTAGCGATGCCCAGATTGCTTGGTTGACGTCTTGTTCAATCTTCGTCAACTCTTCTTGTGTCACTGCACCGAAGTGTGAGAAATCGAAGCGAAGACGTTCTGGAGAAACGAGTGATCCCGCTTGGTTAACGTGTGTTCCGAGCGTATCTTTCAATGCTTTATGAAGCAAGTGTGTTGCCGTATGGTTTTTCGTGACGGCTTTACGTTCTGCTGCTTCGACCGTTGCAACGACATCTGCCGCTTCCGTTGCGATCCCTGTACGAACGATGACCGTATGCAAGTTTTGACCGTTTGGTGCTTTTTGAACATCTTTAACATCAAGAACGAAGTCTTTGCCTTCGATTGTTCCTGTATCTGCGACTTCACCACCGCTTTCAGCGTAGAACGGCGTGATGTCGAGAATGACTTGTGCTTCTTCACCAGCAGCGACTTCTGTGACTCGTTCTCCATCATGCACTAAAGCGATGATTTTTGCATCCGCCTTAAGGTCGGTATAGCCGACGAACGTACTTTTATCTTTTAGCGTCGAGAGGACTTCCGATTGCTGTTGCATCGAACCACTCTCTTCACGTGCCGCACGTGCACGCTGACGTTGCGCATCCATCGCTAATTTGAAGCCTTCTTCATCGACAGACATCTGATGATCTTCTGCATACTCGACTGTCAACTCAAGTGGGAAACCATATGTGTCATACAGACGGAACGCATCTTCGCCGCTGATGACATGCTCACCGTTCGCCTTAGACGTCTGAGCGACTGTGTTCAAGATTGCAAGACCGTCATGAAGTGTCTCATGGAAACGTTCTTCTTCGTTTTTGATGACGCGTTTGATGAAGTCCGCTTTTTCCGGAACTTGTGGGTAGAAGTCGACCATGACGTTCCCGACCGTATCGACGAGTTCATACATGAACGGACGCTCGATTCCAAGCATCTTCGCATAACGCACCGCACGGCGTAGTAAACGACGAAGGACATATCCACGTCCTTCATTCGAAGGAAGCGCACCATCACCGATTGCGAATGATACGGTACGGATGTGGTCTGCGATGACTTTGAATGCTACATCAAGTTTCGAATCATCACGGTAGATTTTACCGCTGATTTCTTCTGTCTTATGAATGATCGGCATGAACAGATCCGTATCGAAGTTCGTCGGCACGTCCTGCATGACACACGCCATCCGTTCAAGTCCCATCCCTGTATCGATGTTTTTACGCGGAAGTTCCGTATAGTTGCCGTGTCCATCGTGGTTGTATTGACTGAAGACGATATTCCAGATCTCGAGATAGCGTTCGTTTTCGCCACCTGGGTAGAGTTCTGAATCGTTCGGATCGTCTCCGAAAGCTGGACCACGATCGAAGAAGATTTCCGTGTTCGGACCAGATGGACCTTCACCGATTTCCCAGAAGTTATCTTCAAGTGGAATGATCCGCTCAGCCGGCACGCCGAGTTCAAGCCAGATTTGACGCGCTGCGTCATCTTCCGGGTGAATCGTGACCGAAAGACGTTCCGGATCAAGACCGTACCAGTCATCACTCGTCAAGAGCTCCCAGCCCCATTTGATTGCATCTTCACGGAAGTAATCACCGACGGAGAAGTTTCCGAGCATCTCGAAGAATGTGTGGTGACGCGCTGTTTTCCCAACGTTTTCGATATCGTTCGTCCGGATTGATTTTTGTGCGTTGACAATCCGTGGATTATCAGGAATGACACGACCATCGAAATATTTCTTGAGTGTTGCAACACCCGAGTTGATCCACAAGAGCGATGGATCTTCGACCGGTACGAGTGAAGCACTCGGTTCGATCGCATGTCCTTTGCTTTGGAAGAAATCAAGATACATCTGACGGATTTGTGCACCCGTTAATGGTTTTAGAGCTTTCATGAACAGTTACCCCCATTGGTTTTATTTGGACGCAAAAAAGCGATGTCTTCATCCCTGAAAAGGGACGAAAGCATCGCTTCCGTGGTACCACCCTCGTTCGTAAGCAATCCATTGCCTACCTCGAACATCTGATAACGGGGATGACCCGCAGGTGTTTACACCCGACTCCGGAAGGAGCTTCAAAGGGACTCGAGAAAGTGATTGCAGCAGACTCACTTCTCTCTGGACTCGAGTTTTCCTTTTACTTATCTTCCATCAACGTGTTACGTCCATTCATCTATCGTGATTATTACCTATCGCACAGCATCCGTCAAGTCTTTGTCACACCACCGAGTCGTTCAATCAATCGTGTACGGCGCCGGGGTTCCTCTTCTTGCGACGCTTTATGGAATGCTCGTGGGTCGCCGAACAGCAATAAACTCGACTTCGCACGGGTAACCGCCGTATAAATCAAATTTCGGGAATGCTTGAACGCCCCCGTGAAATAGACCGGCATCAAGACGATTGGAAACTCGGATCCTTGCGCCTTATGGATCGTGATCGCATAAGCATGCGTGAATTGATCCCAGTCACTTCGGTTATACTCGACTTCCGTCTGGTCGAAGCGTGCGATGATCTTATCCACCTTGTCGACATTCTCTTTAGCGAAGAAGATGTTGACGATTTCTCCGATATCTCCGTTATAAACGTTTTCTTCTGCATTGTTGACGAGCTGGAGAATCTTATCTCCGGTCCGGTAAATCCGCGTGCCTTGTTTAACTTCCCGTTTCTTTGGTTCTTCCGGGTTGTAGACGCGTTGCAAGGCGACATTTAACTCGTCGATTCCGACTTGACCACGGTAAGTCGGTGCAAGAATCTGAACATCGAATTTCGAATAGCCTTTCGCAAGTGCTTTTTCTGCGAAAGCTGAAATACCGCGTAACGTCTCTTGCGGAGACGCGGTATAGAAGCGACGATCCGCAAGTGGTGCCAACAAATCAGCAGACGTCGTCCGGTTCTTCAAATCGTGGGCAAGCCGTAAAATCGAAGAATCTTCCGCTTGGCGATGGACGACGTTCAGACGAACGACGGGAATCCCTTCCGTGTCCATCAAGTCTGCCAGTACCTGCCCAGGACCTACGGATGGCAACTGATCGCGGTCACCGACGAACAAAATTTTCATACCGTTCGGAACAGCACGGAGCAGACTCGATAACAAGTAGATATCAATCATTGATGACTCATCGATGATCAGTACTTTTCCCGTGATCGGCTGATCTTCATTCAGTTGGAAGTTCGTTCCGTCATACTTCAACAGACGATGAATCGTCATCGCTGGAACGTCCGTTGCTTCCGACAAACGTTTAGCGGCGCGTCCGGTCGGTGCAACAAGGACATACGGATAGACATCTCCCGTCTTGACGCGACTTTTCTCAAGTGGCCAATCATGAATTTCTTGCAAGGCATGTAAAATTCCCTTGATGACGGTCGTCTTACCGGTCCCTGGTCCACCGGTCAGAACCATCAATGGTGCTTTAACCGCTAACTCGATCGCTTCCCGCTGCTGTGCGGCATATTCCATGCCAAACTGTTCTTCGAGGTGCCCAATCGCTTCAAGAATCGTCGCGACATCGACTTCCTGTTCGGCACCGTTCGCCATGACGCGAGCCAGTTCTTTCGCCGCTCGAACTTCCGCATAAAAGATCGTCGGTAAATACAAACAACCTTCTTCAAGCTTGACCTTATCTTCAGCGAGCAACAGTTCAATCGCTTGTTCCAGCCGTTCTCCTGGGTCTTCACCAAGCAACCGGGGTGCCCGTTGTAATAGTGAGTCGACCGTCGCAAAGGCATGTCCCTCTCCTGCTTCTTGTTCTAATATATGCATGATCGAAGCAGCGACACGTTCCGGATGTAATCCGACAAGTCCGAGATGTGAGGCGATATGATCGGCTGTCTTAAAACCAATCCCGTTCACTTCATACATCAAGGAATACGGATTCTCTCGAATTCGCGCCATGGCGTCCCCTTCGTAAGCAGCATAGATTTTCGCCGCTAGTTTTGGTGTGACATCAAATGGCGCTAAGAATAGCATCAACTGATCGACACCGTATAACGTAGCGAGTCGACTCAATATGATATCCGCTTGATTTTGTTTTAACCCAGGCACCTGATTCAGTACTCGCTCATCCTTCAAAATGAGGTCCACTGCCTCTTCTCCGAGAGCATCGACGATATTTTTCGCTGTCTTCGGACCAATGCCGGTGAACGAACCATTCGTCAAGAAGCGGATCGTTGCCTGTTTTGTCATCGGAACCGATCGACGAATCAGCTCCGCCTTCAGTTGTTTTCCGAAGCGAGGATGATCAACGAGACGACCAAATGCTTGATACGTTCCTCCGAGTTCGATTCCGACCCCTGTACCCGTGATGACGAGCTCGGTTTCTTTCAGTTCAAAGTTTTTTTCTTTGACGGCGACCAATACAATGGAGTGTGCTTCTTCTTCAGAAGAAAAGAGCACACGTTTGACGCGCCCGACGACTTGATGGGGGTGCTCCATCACTCCACCTTCTTTCTCTCTTTTTCATTCGCTGCTTTCATCATAGCATTCGTTTACCGGATTTTAAATCAGGGAAAGATACCCTGAAACATTTCGTTAAGAGGAGGAGTTCAAGGATGGCACGTTTACCGATTGCAGGATTGTGTGAATTAGTACTGGAAGTCGAGGATATGGACCGTGCGGTTGGCTTTTGGAATGGGACACTTGGTATTCCGATCGTCGAGCAATGGGCACCTGAGGATGCAGAACCGAGCAAGGAACAATCTAAACAGGACGGAGTTTGGGCAACGTGGCTCTACATTGGCGGTAACACCCGACTCGGTCTATGGCTGAAGCGAGACTTCACGATGGAAGAACGAACGGTCAAACACTTACCAGTGTCCGAATGGGACACGTTGTATGACGAAGGTGGTGTCCATGTCCACTGTGCTTTCTACGTTGAGAAGGAAGAGTTCCAACAAGCCTTGAATCAACTGCGCGAAGCTTCGATCACCGTGAAGCTCAGAGAGTGGGATGAACAGGAGACCTCGAATCAAAAAGAGCATTCAGCTTATTTCAAGGATACGGAAAATAACGTCATCGAACTGTACACGAAAAACATGGATGAAGCCTATGAAGACTTTTCCGGTCCACCACTTCGTGTCATCCGTGAAGTTGGGAATTAAATAGCACAAAAAAGACGACTCCAGATGGAATCGTCTTTTTTGGATCAGTCTGCTTGTTTTAATAACGCATCCATCTTCGCTTTTGCATCTCGCGCAAGAGCGTGTTCCGGCTGGTAGGCAAGAACGGCTTCAAGTTCTGCATAACACACTTCCTGTTGACCGAGGAAAGCAAGCGCGATCGCATAGTTGTACCGAGCATCCGTGTGCGTTTCGTCAAGCATCAAAACGTGCTCGAACATCTCGACGGCTTCTTCCAACTTCTCGTTTTGCGCTAAGGCAAGCCCGTATTGGAACGCGATCTCAATATCGACACCGTTCAATTCTGACGCACGTTGTAGACGAGGTAAGCCACGTACAGGATCACCAAGTTTTTGATACGTCATCCCAAGCATGAAATGGAGATCCGCGTCGTCAAGTCCATATAATAACGCTGCCCGCAATGATTCCTCTGCTTCGACGAGTTGGTCGGCAGCAAAGAACAGCGCCCCTTTTGCATAATAGGCACTCGCGAACGTATTATCGATCATCAGCGCCCGGTCATAAAAACGAAGGGCACGATCAGCGTCGTTCATCGATTGGAGTAATGTTCCGAGATTGACATATGCTGTCGGATCTTTTGGATTTTCTTCGATTGCGTCGTTGAAAGCCTGCGCTGCTAATTCATAATTTCCAGCTTCTAAATGCCGGAATCCTACTTCATTATAATTCATCTTCTTTTGCTCCTTACGCGAGATAAGCGAGGCGTTCGCCTGCTTTATAGGCTGCATCGATCGTCGCACCACCGAGGCAGATGTCTCCATCATAGAACACGACCGCTTGTCCTGGTGTGATTGCCCGTTGACGCTCGTCAAACGAGACATCGAGTCCATCTTCGAGGACACGAACCGTGACGGCTGTGTCTTGTTGACGGTAACGGAATTTCGCTGTACAACGGAATGTCTCACCGACCGGACGCTCAGACGTCCAACTGACATCTGAAGCAAGCAATCCTTCCGAATACAACAATTCGTTATGGAATCCTTGATCGACATAGAGAATGTTCTCTTTTAGGTTTTTCCCAACGACGAACCAAGGTTCTCCGTCGCCACCGATACCAAGTCCATGACGTTGTCCCATCGTATAGTACATCAATCCATCGTGGCGTCCCATGACGTTCCCGTCAAGCGTCCGCATTTCACCGGGTTGCGCCGGCAGATATTGACCGAGGAACTGTTTGAAGTTCCGCTCGCCGATGAAGCAAATGCCTGTCGAGTCTTTTTTCTTCGCTGTCGCGAGGTTCGCTTCTTCTGCGATCCGGCGTACTTCTGATTTTTCCATGTGTCCGATCGGGAACATCGCCTTCGCGATCTGCTCTTGCGACAATTGATTCAAGAAATATGTTTGATCCTTGTTTGCATCAACGCCTCGAAGCAATTTATGTTCTCCATCCTCATAGACGGCACGCGCATAGTGCCCTGTCGCGACGAAATCGGCACCAAGACGCATCGCGTGATCGAGGAAGGCTTTGAACTTGATTTCCTTGTTACACATGACGTCCGGATTCGGTGTCCGACCGAGTTTATATTCATCGAGGAAGTACGTGAAGACCTTATCCCAGTACTCTTTCTCGAAATTGACTGCATAGTACGGAATGCCGATTTGATTGGCTACCGCGATGACGTCTTCATAATCTTCCGTCGCCGTACAAAAGCCGTTCTCATCCGTGTCATCCCAGTTTTTCATGAAGATTCCGATGACGTTATAGCCTTGCTCTTTTAATAAATGAGCGGTCACAGAAGAATCGACACCGCCCGACATCCCAACGACGACTGTCGTTTCACTCGGGGCTTTCGCTCGTGTATTCATTTATTTCACCTCTTCGTTAATTCTGAAACGATTTTACGACATCTTGCAAGGCTTGTGCGAGTAGTTCGACTTGCGCGAGCTCATTTCCGTGACCAAAACTGATTCGGACCGATGCTCGTGTCCGTTCATCTTCGCCATACATCGCCGATAAGACATGCGAAGGTTCGACGGATCCTGCCGTACATGCACTCCCGCTCGATACGGCCATCTGACGCATATCAAGCATGATCAGGAACGGTTCGATTTCAATCCGCGGGAAGTAAAGATTGAGGACATTCGGTAATCCTTCAACACCGTTGACTTCGTAAGTGACGCCACTTTCATTCAAGCGTGTTAGCAAAACACTGCGCAGCTGTTTGATGTGGTCCTGTTGTTGATCACGCTCTGCAATCATCAGTTCGAGCGCTTTCGCTAAACCGACGATTCCCGGTACGTTCTCCGTACCAGCACGACGCTTGCGTTCCTGTTCTCCACCGAACGTTTGAGGGGCTAACTTCACGCCAGTCCGCATGTACAACAATCCGATTCCTTTTGGACCATTGATTTTATGACCAGACGCGGATAAGAGATCGACATGTAACGCTTCGACATCGATTGCTTGTTTTCCGAACACTTGCACCGCGTCCGTATGAAACAAAATACCGCGTTCTCGTAAAAATTGACCGAATGCCGCAATCGGCTGAATCGTTCCGACTTCATTGTTGCCGAACATGATCGAGACGAGTGTCGTATCTTCCCGGACCGCTTCTTGCAAGGCAGCCAATGAGACGACGCCTGTATTGGGAACATCGAGATACGTGACGTCATAACCTTGTTTTTCGAGTTCTTCAAACGCATGCAATACAGCATGGTGCTCAAATCGTGTCGTAATGAGATGACGCCCTTTTTCACGCGTTGCTTCAGCTGCCCCAAAGATCGCGTAGTTATCCGACTCCGTCCCACCACTCGTGAAAATCAGTTCGGTTGGTTTTGCGTTCAATTCTTGGGCAATCTGCCGGCGCGCTTTGTCAATTGCTGCCCGAGCAGACCGACCAGCCGCGTGGACACTCGATGGGTTGCCATACTGTTCGAGCAAATAAGGCGTCATTGCCTCAAGGACTTCCGGACGCATCGGCGTCGTCGCCGAATGGTCAAAGTAATTCATTCATTTTCACCTCTCAAATATAGAACATGTATCCTGTATCTTCTTCTTCCGCTAAATCTTGTAGCGTCGTTGAATCGAGCACTTGATCGACTGCTTGCTGGATTTTATCCCAAAGTTTGCGTTTCGTGACCTCGTCACATGCATCGCCTTCGACGACGACGAGTGGTCCTTCAAGCAGGCGGATAATTTCACCTGCTGTGATGTTTTGCGCTTCACGACCGAGCTTATACCCGCCGTAAGCACCGCGGACACTTTTGACGAGACCTCCATTACGAAGGGGTGCAATCAACTGTTCAAGGTAGTGCTCAGATAGGTCATACATCTGCGCAATTTTTTTTAGGGATAATGGTTTAGATTCAGCTTCTTTCGCGAGTGCGATCATGATCGTTAGACCATATCGCCCTTTCGTCGAGATTTTCATCATGCGAAGGATCATCCTTTCTAGTATAGTAGTAGCTAAAAGTGGAAGGAGTGTATGTGTATGGCACATTTATTTGAATCCCAGTCACCTGCCGGACCGCTCGCGAATCGGATGCGTCCTCAGAATCTGGATGAAATCGTCGGACAACGCCATCTGATCGGAGAGACGACACTCCTGCGGCGTGCCATCTTAGCTGACCGTCTCGGAACCGTCATTTTTTACGGCCCACCGGGTACCGGAAAGACGACGCTCGCGCGTGTCATCTCTAGTTATACGAAATCAGCGTTCGAGCAATTAAACGCGGTCACGGCAAAACTGGAACAATTACGGGAAATTCTAAAAGCAGCCGAAGCCCGTCTTCAGTTCGAGGAACAAAAAACAATTCTCTTTCTCGATGAGATCCATCGATTCAATAAGATGCAACAAGACGCCTTACTCCCGGCGCTTGAAGCGGGTACGATCACGTTGATCGGCGCAACGACGGAAAATCCGAGTTTTGAGGTCAATGCCGCTCTCTTATCGCGGGCAACGGTCTTTCGTTTTGAACCACCGACAGCAGACGATTTACGAATCGTCCTCGACCGGACCTTAAAGGACGAAGAGCGTGGTCTTGGCAAATATCCGATTACGATCACAGATGATGCAATCGATCATTACGTCAAGTTGTCAGATGGCGATTACCGAGCATTATTGAATGCACTTGAACTCGCCGTCTTAACAACACCGGAAATCGATGGTCAGATCACGATCGACCTCGCTGTTGCCGAGGAATCGATTCAGCAAAAAGCATTGAAGTACGACAAGGACGGCGATCGGCATTACGATGTCATCTCTGCCTTCATCAAATCGATTCGAGGTTCCGATCCTGACGCCGCGCTTTACTGGCTCGCCGTCATGATTGAAGCGGGCGAAAGTCCACGTTTCATCGTTCGTCGTCTCTATGTCCATGCGGCAGAAGACATCGGTCTGTCTGATCCGCAAGCGTTATTGATGGTCGATGCGTGTGCCCGTGCTTGTGAATACGTCGGTTTCCCGGAAGCACGAATTCCGCTCGCTGAAACGGTCTTATATCTCGCGACAGCACCGAAGTCGAATGCTGTCATCTCAGCGATTGATCAAGCATTGACACTCGTTCGTCGTTCGGACGGTGGACCGGTTCCGCCGCACTTGCGCGATGCTCATCATCCGGGGGCAGCAGCACTTGGGAATGGCGTCACCTATCAATATCCGCACGACTTCGAACATGCCTATGTGCCACAAAATTACTGGCCTGAGAATCTTGCCCGGACAAAACCGGTCTTTTATCGTCCTAGCCCACGCGGTTTTGAGAAACAACTGCAAGCTCGACTTGATTTTTGGAACAAACAAACAGCCACACATCAGAAAAAGCGACCATAAGGTCGCTTTTTTTAACGAACGCGTTCGATCGTCACGCCGGCTTCACGGACGATCTCGTTGATGACGTAGCTCGCTGCGATCAATCCACCAACTGATGGAACGAACGCATTTGAACTTGGCGGCATCTTTGCCTTACGAATTGCAGCCGCATCATTTCCGACGACTTGACGGACTTCTTCGATGATCTTAACAGGCGGTTCATCGGAGAAGACGACAGGAACACCCTTATGAATACCGGCTTTCCGGAGTTTCGTCCGAATGACCTTCGCCAATGGATCATAACTTGTATCTTTGATGTCAACGATCTTGATGCGTGTCGGATCCATCTTGTTCGCCATCCCCATGCTTGAGATGATCGGAATGTTGCGTTTCTTACATTCCTGAATCAAGTGAATTTTGAACGAGACCGTGTCCGATGCATCGATGACATAATCCGGTTGCTGTTCGAAGAACGACTCGAATGTCTCTTCGTTGTAGAACATCTTCAAACGAACGATTTCAAGATCCGGATTGATTAACGCAAGACGCTCTGCCATCGCATCGACCTTCGGTTGACCAACCGTCGGAAGCAAAGCATGGATTTGTCGGTTGACGTTTGTGATGTCGATATCATCCTTATCGACGAGAATCAAACGACCTACGCCACTGCGGGCAAGTGCTTCTGCTGAGAACGATCCAACACCACCGATTCCCAGAATAGCGACAGACTTGGATGCCAATGCGTCAAGTCCAGTTTTACCGATTGCTAGTTCATTACGCGAAAATTGATGTAACATCTCATAACCTCACAATACTCATACTGTTTTACTCGGAATTATATCATAAAAAAAAACGTCATGCGACGTGTCAAACAATAAAATAATAAGACGATGGGACCCGAAGTGCCGTGTCGATACCTTATTTCTGAACCTGCTGTGCAGGTGGGTGTCTTATCCGATTCCTATTCGTACGTCCTCCTGCTGTGTTACGAGGCATGTACTACTAGTTGGAACGTCAAACTCCCTATCAAAAAAGAGTGGCTCAAAGATAAAAGGCGGCTCTCGTACAATTCAGGAACCCCATCTGATGCATTTAATATAGCATCCTCCCTTCTGAAATGCAACTACTTCCCACTCCAGAAAAAGATGCTTTTTTCAGGTCCAACGTTTCGTGAAGTGTTGATTCGGATCATATCTTTGTTGTTGGAATGCGGGATCGAATCGTGGTGTGCGTGTCGCATTCCCGACACCCGCGATGAACGCCCAGTTTCCATAGTTCGAAGCGACATCATAGTCGACCAACTGCTGTTCGAAATACCGCGCTCCGATACGCCAGTCCTGCTTTAATTCATGAATCAGATAACTGGCAACGATTTGCCTTCCGCGATTCGACATCCACCCTGTCTCGCGAATCTCGTTCATGAAGGCATCGACGAATGGCACACCGGTTTTTCCTTCTATCCAACGTTCGACAGCTAGCTGGTCCGTCTTCCAAGTGTATTGACCTTCTTGTAATCCACTCGACCGGAACAGACGGCTTCCGGTCTCACGCATCGTCAAATGGAAGAAGTCACGCCATAACAATTCGAAATACAACCAGTACGTCGATTCATTCGCTCCCTTTTTTTCGCTCGGCTTCCTGTAATTCAGCCATGACGCGGCGCGGTGAGAGTGAACCGTTCGCTAGCCAGGCAGATAACTTCGATGAATCATTTCGTAAGAACCCATTCCGTGTTTCTTTATAGGTGAATACAGGCTTGGCGAGATATTCCTGAAGGCGTGCCCTTCCCGCTGATTCTCCTCCCCGAAATGGGAACGCGGTCTCTGGGTCCGCTTCAACTGATTCCTCTTTTATCAGCTGAATATCAGTTGGTGGATCGAGTGGATCGTAGAAGGTCCCTTTCGCCTCGACCCGTTTTCGAAATGCCGTAAAGACGCTCTTTAATTCATCACTTCCGATATCTTCCCGACGATGTAACGTCTGTGTTTCAAAAGAGTGGACGGTATATCTGTCTTCGATATACTGCTCACTTGTCGCTTCTTCTGTTCCGGTCATCTTATGGAAATAGACGGTATCATCCGCTTGCAGATAAGAATCGAGTACCTCACATGTCTTCCCTTCTACTATATCTAGCGTGATCCCGATTTGAGACAGGTGACCCGCTAAGTTCTCAAGTGTCTCTTGTTCGAACCGTTCTTGATGTGTACCTCTTTTAAAATCGCGTTTCTTTTGATCTTTGACGTATACGGCACGAATGACGTCCTGTTCTTCACATGCACTCCGAAGTGCCTCATGATCATCAACACGTAAATCATGACGATACCAAACAACTGCTCCCATATTGATCGTCTCCCTTCTCTTTATACTATGACCCGACTATAGTATTTGGAAAACCACTTAATGTGCCGATGAGGTTTTAAGACGTTGTTTTCGTGGAATATGATTAGTACAACAAACCAGAGGAGTGAATGAATCAATGGCAGCAAAACGCGGTAAACTCAGAACTTTAATGACGCTTGTAACGACGGTTGGACCAATCGTCTATAAATTCTATAAAAAACAGCAGTCTAAAAAATCAATTAACAATCCTAAATAAAAAATGGACGTCTCCTTACCGGAGCGTCCATTTTTTTAACGTTTACTGACACCCTCACTCGCCTCTACATAGAACCGCCATGGATAGGCTGTCGCTTCTCCTGCATTCGGGATACCGATGCGAGTCGTCTGGACGATTGCATCGACCGGGTCAGCAACGAGTCGAAAACGGGCTTGATAAAGATCTTGACCTGAATCAGCTGTCGTTAGACCGAACCCTTGGCACAGTTTCGCTGGTCCATTGACGAGATTGCGTCGTTGCACCGCTGTCAACTCTGCGTAGGAACAACCAAAACGACGTTCAGCGACCCGATCATGACCCTTGATGATTTCGGCACCTCGTAACAACAGTCCGTATCCTTCCCCTTCGTGACCACAAACGATGTTCATGCAATGATGCATACCATATGTGAAATAAACATAGAGATGTCCCGGTGGACCGAACATTGGTGCCGTCCGTTTCGTAGGTTTCCCGGAAAACGAATGAGCGGCTTGATCGTGAGGACCAAGATAGGCTTCGACTTCGACGATCCGCATCGTCACCTCATCGACGGTGATCTGTGTTCCTAAGAAATCTGGACCGACTTCAACCGGTGAGCGCTCAAAAAACTGTCGTTCCATTCGTTCGTCCTCCTTCATGAAACAAGCGAACCTCCCTCTACCGGAAGATTCGCTTGTCGTGTCTTAAGATTGTTTAACTGCTGTTCGAATCGAGAGATCATTTAATTGCGCATCCGAGACTGGGCTTGGTGCTGCCGTCAACAGATCACTTGCTGATGCTGTTTTCGGGAAGGCAATCGTATCACGCAAGTTCGAACGTCCTGCAAGTAACATGACGAGACGGTCTAGACCGAGTGCGATACCCGCATGTGGTGGTGTTCCGTATTCGAATGCTTCCATCAAGAAGCCGAATTGCTCGTTTGCTTCTTCTTCTGTGAAGCCAAGCAATTTGAACATCCGCTCTTGGATATCCCGTTCATAGATCCGTTGTGATCCACCGCCGAGCTCGTATCCGTTCAAGACGAGGTCATACGCGACTGCGAGGACTTTTCCAGGATCCGTCTCGAGCAATTCGAGATCTTCACGACGTGGCATCGTGAACGGGTGGTGGTTCGCGTAGAAACGACCATCTTCTTCTTCGTACGTGACGAGTGGGAAGTCTGTCACCCAAAGGAAATTGAAGACTGACTCATCGATCAAGTCGAGTTCCTTCGCTAACTTCTGACGGAGCGCACCTAAGCTGTCTGCTACGATCGATGCTTTTGCTGCGACGAACAATAACAAGTCGCCTGCTTCTGCATCTGTCGCCGCTGTCAAGCGAGCGGTTGCTTCTTCGTCGAAGAACTTCGCAATCGGACCGTTCAATCCTTCCGCTGTCACTTTGACCCAAGCGAGACCTTTTGCACCGTAGATCGCCGTGAATTCTTGTAACTTATCGATGTCTTTACGCGAGAAGCGCTCAGCTGCACCTTTGACGTTCAAGGCTTTGACTTCGCCACCTGCTTCTAATGCCATATCGAATACTTTGAATCCTGCCCCTTTGACGGCTTCTGCGACATCAATCAATTCGAGACCGAAGCGCGTATCCGGTTTATCCGAGCCATACCGGCTCATCGCTTCTGCATACGGCATCCGTGGGAATGGTGTCACGATATCTTTGCCAAGCGTTTCTTTCATGACACGCGTCATCATTGACTCCATCATCGCATACAAGTCTTCGATGTCCATGAAGCTCGTCTCGATGTCGACTTGCGTGAATTCAGGTTGACGGTCTGCCCGTAAGTCTTCGTCACGGAAACAACGCGCAATTTGGAAGTACCGCTCAAAACCAGATACCATCAGCAATTGTTTGAACAATTGTGGCGATTGTGGCAAGGCGTAGAACTCACCTGGGTGAACACGACTTGGTACGAGATAGTCACGTGCGCCTTCTGGTGTTGATTTCGTTAGGATTGGTGTCTCGACTTCTAGGAAGTCTTGCTCATCAAGGAAGTTCCGCATGATGTTCGATGCTTTCGAACGGAGACGGAATGTCTCTTGGAGCGATGGACGACGCAAGTCAAGATAACGGTATTTGAGACGTAAATCTTCTGACGTCTGCTCTGCTTCTTCACTGATTGGGAATGGTGTCATCTTCGCTGCGTTCAAGATGACGACTTCATCCGCGACGACTTCGACTTGTCCAGTCGGAATGTTCGGGTTCGGATTCTCACGAGCGATGACGTGCCCTTTGATATCGAGGACATACTCCGAACGAATTGATTCCGCAAGACGGTGTGCCTGCTCGTTTTCCGGTTGGAAGACGATTTGGACGATGCCGCTACGGTCGCGGAGATCTAGGAAGATCAATCCTCCTAAGTCACGTCGTTTTTGAACCCATCCTTTAAGTTGAACGTGTTGTCCGATGACTTCTTCCGTCACCTGACCGTTCATATGCGTGCGTCCGATCATTGTGCTTCCTCCTTTAATTTCGCGACGATCGTATCAGCGACTGCTGATAACGGGACGTCCGTCTGTTCCCCTGTAGCCATGTTCTTCAGCGCCGCTGCGCCACGCTCGACTTCTTCATCCCCGAGGATGACCGTGTAGCGTGCCTTCAAGCGATCTGCCGCTTTGAATTGTCCTTTGAACTTCCGACCAAGATAATCCCGATCCGCGACAAGTCCTTCGAGACGCATCAATTGTAAGAGACGTGTTGCTGTCTTTTCGACTTCGTCACTGCCTTGCGCGACGATGAAGACATCGATTTGATCATCGACTGCCGGTAAGACATTCTCATTCTCAAGCGCCATCAATAAACGTTCAATACCCATTCCGAATCCGATTCCCGGTGTTGCCGGTCCACCGATCTGTTCGACGAGACCGTTGTATCGTCCACCACCACATAATGTCGTGATCGCTCCGAAGCCTTCTGCTTCTGACATGATTTCGAACGCCGTGTGATTGTAATAATCGATTCCACGGACGAGCGTCGGATCAACGACATACTCGATGCCGAGTGCGTCTAAGTGAAGCAATACTTCGTCGAAGTAGGCTTTTGATGCCGGGTTCAAGTAATCAAGAATCGATGGTGCCGTCGCCATGCTCGGGTGATCGCGGTCGACCTTACAGTCGAGGACACGAAGTGGATTCGTTTCGAGACGATTCTGACAGTCCTGACATAACTCGTGAACGACTGGTTTGAAGTGAGCGACGAGTGCTGCCCGGTGTGCGGCGCGGCTTTCGTTATCCCCGAGTGTGTTGATGACGAGCTTGAGGTGCTTCAAGCCGAATGACCGGTAGATGCTCATCGCGAGACTGATGACTTCTGCATCGATCGCCGGTTGCTCGCTACCGAGTGCTTCGACTCCGTATTGGTGGAGCTGACGGAAACGACCTGCTTGCGGACGTTCATAACGGAACATCGGTCCGATGTAGAACAATTTCGTCGGTTGGTTCGGTGAACCAAACAGTTTGTTCGTTACGAATGAACGAACGACAGCAGCCGTTCCTTCTGGGCGTAACGTCAACTGGTCTTTTCCGCGTTTCTCAAGCATGAACATTTCTTTTTGAACGATATCCGTCGTCTCACCAACGCCACGTTTGAAGAGTTCTGTCTCCTCAAAAATCGGTGTCCGGATTTCCTTATAGTTGTAACGCTTACTGATGTCACGTAATTGTTGCTCGATGTACTGCCAGCGTTCGACTGTTCCTGGAAGGACATCAAACGTACCGCGTGGTAATTTCATCTCAAATTCCTCCTTTTTTGAATACAAAAAAGTCCTCGTCCGCAAAGGGACGAGAACTTGAAGATCCCGTGGTACCACCCTGGTTGTCAAATCACATTTGACCACTCGGTGCAGTTAACGCCTGCGTACGACCTTCCCTACTATCAGTTCAGGAAGATACCTCGGAAGGGTCTTTCATCGAGTTCGTCTGTTCGCCCTTCCAGCCAAGGGGCGACTCTCTAAGCAGACGAGGTCTTGATTACTCCTCTTCGTCTTCGGTCGTATGAATCATTTGGTTACGTCTAATATTGCCTCGTCTCTCGGTTCCTGTCAAGCGTTTGCTTCTTTTTCAAGAATCAATGTCACCGGTCCATCATTGACGAGCGCGATATCCATCATCGCGCCAAACTGACCAGTCTCGACCTTCAGTCCTTGCGCGCGAAGACGTTCATTGAACGCTTCATACAACGCGTTGGCAAGATCCGGTTTCGCTGCTTCCGTGAACGCTGGACGACGTCCTTTTTTGACATCACCATACAACGTGAACTGCGAGACGGACAGAATCTGACCGTCGACATCCTGCAACGAGCGGTTCATCCGTTCTTCCTCATCTTCGAACACACGGAGTCCTGCGATTTTATCAGCTAACCAGTTCACCTGATCGATCGTGTCTTCGTGCGTGACACCGACAAGCAAGAGAAAACCTTGCTTGATTTGACCGATGACCTCCTGATCGACTGTGACACTTGCTTCTTTGACTCGTTGTAATACGACTCGCATGACTCATCCGCTCCTTACGTCATCATGACGCGATGTACAGCATACACGTCAGAGATTTGTTTGATCCGATCGACGACTTTCTGTAAATGATTGACGTTGTTGATCGCGATCGTCATCGTGATTTTGGCTTGCTTACTGTCGTCGCCTTTCCCGCTGACGGCGACGATGTTCGTATTCGTCGCAGATACCGACTGCAGGACATCGTTCAGTAATCCAGCCCGGTCGAATCCTGAAATTTCGATTTCGACGTTGTAACTCTTAACGGCTTTACCTTCGTGTTCCCACTCGACTTCGAGCAAGCGCTCTGGATTTTGTTCGTGAATGACGTTCAAACAATCCGTCCGGTGAATCGAGACACCCCGTCCACGTGTGATATACCCGACGATATCGTCCCCTGGTACCGGATTACAACAGCGGCTCATGCGAACGAGCATGTTGTCGATGCCTTTGACACGAACACCTTCTGGATTTTCTTTCTTCGGACGATCGAACGTCTTCATCTCGCTGATGGCTTCGTTCAGTTCAAGATTTTTGGACTCTTTGTCTTTGCGTAACTTTTCCGTCAATTTGTGCGCGACTTGGGCAGCGGTCAGACCATGATAGCCAACGGCAGCATACATATCTTCTTCTTGCGCGAAGTTGAACTTCCGCGTCACGTCTTCGAGCGTCTTCTCATTGATGACTTCCTTCGGCTCAAAACCAAGCTTCTTCACTTCCGCTTCGATCAGTTCCCGTCCTTTGGAGACGTTCTCTTCCCGTTGCTGACGTTTGAACCATTGACGGATCTTGTTCTTCGCCTGACTCGACACACAAATCTTGAGCCAGTCCTTACTTGGACCATAACTGTGTTTTGATGTGACGATTTCAATGATGTCACCTGTCTTCAGCTTATAATCAATCGGTACCATCCGTCCGTTGACTTTCGCTCCGATCGTTCGGTGACCGATCTCTGTATGAATCCGGTAGGCATAATCAATCGGAACAGACCCTTTCGGGAGTTCAATGACGTCACCCTTTGGTGTAAAGACGTACAACATGTCACTAAAGAAGTCGACTTTGACCGATTCCATGAATTCTTCAGCATCCGCTGTATCCTTCTGCAATTCAAGAATTTCACGGAAATGAGCAATCTTATCCTCAAAGCCTGATTTCGCTTCCTGTTCCTTACCTTCTTTATACGCCCAGTGAGCGGCAATCCCGTACTCGGCAATAAAATGCATGTCCCGTGTCCGAATTTGGACCTCGAGCGGCTCGCCTTTCGGTCCGATGACCGTCGTATGCAGCGATTGATACATGTTCGGCTTCGGCATCGCGATATAATCCTTGAAACGTCCCGGCATCGGTTTATATTGCGTATGAATGATTCCGAGAACGGCGTAACAATCCTTGATTGAATCGACGATGATACGCACAGCCATTAAGTCATAAATTTCACTGAACTCTTTTTTCGAATTTTGCATCTTGTTATAAATGGAATAAATATGCTTCGGACGTCCATCGACTTCCGCCGCGATCTGTACATCATCGAGTACTTCGTTGACCTCTTCGATGACCGAACTGACGAGCGCTTCGCGTTCCGTCCGTTTTTGCTTCATCATTGAGACAATCCGGTAGTACTGTTGTGGATTGATATAACGCAAACTGATGTCTTCAAGTTCCCACTTGATCGTCGAAATCCCGAGACGATGGGCAAGCGGCGCAAAGATTTCAAGCGTCTCTTCCGCCTTTTGCACCTGCTTTTCCTTGACCATATGTTGCAACGTCCGCATGTTGTGCAGACGGTCAGCCAGTTTGATCAAGATGACGCGAATATCTTCCGCCATGGCGATGAACATTTTCCGGTGGTTCTCAGCAAGCTCTTCACACTTTGATTTATATTTGATTTTCCCGAGTTTCGTGACGCCATCAACAAGCATCGCGACGTCAGGACCGAATCGTTCCGTTAATTCTTCGAGTGTAATGTCCGTATCTTCGACGACATCATGAAGAAGCGCAGCGACGATCGTCGTTGCATCCAAACCAATATCGACTAAGATACCGGCAACTTGTACCGGATGAATGATGTATGGTTCCCCTGAACGGCGGAATTGCCCATCATGTTCGTCTTTCGCGAATTGGTAAGCCCGTTCGATGTCTTTGACTTCAGCTTGCGTCATGTATTCCGCACATCGAGCGAGAAGGTCTTCTACATTTACGATTTGTTTGTTTGTCATCCCTTTTCCTCACCCAGTCCCCGGGATCGTCTGCAACGGAATCCCTAATATATAGTTCTTATTATCGTGAAATCTTGAGAAGATGTCAAAATAAAAAGAAATACCCCCTTGGTCATCACGTACCAAGAGAGTATATATGCTTTAGTCTTCGTAGCGAATCAATGAGAGAACGTCGTATCCTTCGAGTTTCTCACGTCCACCAAGACCATCGAGTTCAATCAAGAATCCGATTCCGGCAACCGTTCCGCCTAATTTTTCAATCATTTGAATCGTTGCTTCGATCGTACCACCTGTTGCAAGCAAATCGTCAAGGATGACGACGCGTTGTCCTGGTTGAATCGCATCTTCATGCATCGTCAAAACGTCTTTTCCGTACTCAAGACCATACTCGACACGGACTGTCTCACGTGGTAATTTTCCTTCTTTACGGACAGGTACAAATCCGATCTCCATCGCGTAAGCGGCTGGGCAACCAACGACGAATCCACGTGCTTCCGGACCCGCGATGACATCAGCGCCTTTACTGCGTGCATATTCGACGAGTGCATCAACCGATTGTTTGTACACTGGTCCGTTCTGCATGAGTGATGTGATGTCTTTGAAACTGATTCCTTCTTTCGGCCAGTTTTCGACCTCTTTTATATGCTGTTTGAACTCCATGTCTTTTCCTCCTGCTTCGCCGCTTCTACCAAAGTATCAAAACGCTCTTTCAACTGAGCGAGTGACGAATAAATGTATTGTTGCTCGAGCTCTTGACGTGCTTCATGACGCTGGTACGTCGGAGCTTCCGTCAGATCTCGTTTTGCAGCATTTGGGTTCACACCCGGCAGCCCGTCCTCCATTGTAACAAGAAAATCAAGTTCCGAGAATACCGAATGCATAAAGTTAATCGATCGTTTCGTCCATTTTCGCGATTTCGACAAACGTACAAGACCAATTCGGAGCTCGTCACGCGGACATTTCGCGAAATACTGGAAGTACTGTTTGAAGTCCTCCCGCGATGGAATCGTCTCGAAATAATATCCTTCATCCTTAAAAGCGCAATAAATCCGCTCTGCCTGTTGCACGTAAGGATGGAATGCAACTTCTTCCTCCGGTAGGTCAAGGAAAACGATATTTTGACGGATCGGACCGTTCAACGGACGTTCCGCGTACTTTTCTTTCACCTCATCGGTAAAGGCAACGAATGTCGTTGTCTCGTGCGGTAAGGCAAATAGTTCGCTCAGCGGTCGTTTACCCCCACGATAATCAAACACTTGAACATCTTCGACGGCGACATCTTGAATCATCAATTGTGGTTTACGGAACCCATTCCATTCATTAATGTTCAGACTGCCCATCAAGTGAATCTCCGACAGGGTCGAGACTTCATCGACAAGGTCGCCGAAGCCGAAGCCGATCGCATCGAGTTCCTTCCCGTCGCCTGATAGTAGTGCTTTGACATGCGTCAAGTCACGACCGATCCGCTTCATGTCCCGGATCTTCGCTTGCTCGATGACAATCCGTGGCGCGGGATTCCCCATCCCGAATGGTGCGAGTCGCTGAATATCTTCAATTAACTGGATCGAGACGTCGCTGACTTGCAAACGTAAGTCGACATCAATCGTCGCGATGAAGGCATCGTCTGGCAACGTGCTAGCCTGTTCATTCAAGCGTTGACGTAACGTCTCGACGTCATCGGAAGAGAGTGTCATTCCAGCAGCAGCTGGATGTCCACCGAAGTGCGGCAAGATGTCTTCACACTTCGTCAGTTCCGCGAATAAATCAAAGGCTGGAATCGAACGTCCAGAACCCTTAGCTGTTCCTTTTTCAGCATCATGACACAGCATGATGACGGGACGATGATATTTTTCAACGAGTCGCGAAGCGACAATCCCAACGACACCTGGATTCCAGTCTGCCGCATCGACGACGAGTACGCGGTCATCTTTAAACCGTTCTTCGACAAGCGCCGTCGCTTCTTCCGCAATCTGCTTGACGATATCTTGACGCTGCTTATTTTGTTGGTCGAGTTGCTTCGCGAGGTGAAGTGCCTCATCCTTACTTTCCGCTAGTAACATCTCAAGCGCTGGCATCGCCGAATCAAGACGACCTGCCGCATTGATCCGCGGACCGAACGCAAATCCGACCGATTCTTCGGTCAGTTCCTCTTCCGTTAAACTACAAACGTCACGTAACGCAAGGATACCCGGACGTTCACTCGCATTCAGCGCCTCGATGCCACGAATCGCTAGCAACCTGTTCTCACCGACAAGTGGGACGAGATCGGCAATCGTTCCGAGCACGGCAAGATCGAGTAACTCGACGGGTTCCCGATCAAGCAGTGCATGTGCGACCTTAAAGGCCACACCCGCTCCAGCAAGCTTCGAGAACGGATACGCTGGATCAACACCCGGATGAATCAAAGCAAAAGCGTCGGGTAACGTTTCTTTTGCTTCGTGATGATCGGTGATGATTAAATCGACACCGAGTTCTTTCAGGACATCTGCTTCATGGATGCCGGAAATGCCGCAGTCAACGGTAATGACGAGACTAAAGCCTTCTTCCGCAGCCCAGCGAAAAGCGGCTTCGTTTGGTCCATAGCCTTCCGTGAATCGGTTCGGGATATAACACTCTGCCATCCCTCCGATTTCAATTAAGGCGTGCCAGAGAATCGCAGCGGAACTCACGCCGTCAACGTCATAATCACCGTAAATTAAAATCATCTCGCCCTCGTCAACGGCACGTTGAATCCGTTCGACGACTTTTGGCATGTCTTTAAAAGCAAATGGATCATGAAATGCCATTTGATCGGTTTCTAAAAAATCACGGGCAGCTTCACGTGTCGTGAATCCCCGTTGGACAAGTAGTTGTGCGACGTGCGGTGAGATCGTGCCATCCGCCGTCAATTGTTCGATTTGTTCTGAATCGATGACTTTATCAAGCCATGTTTTTTTAGCATGGTACATCTCAAACCCTCCAATCAACTTCCCCATTATAATTGAAAATCCGCACCAGCGATAGCTGATGCGGATACTCTTTTAAGAAGCACGTTTTGTCCGACCAAGTGTCCGACCTTTCATGACGAGCCAGAGTTGCGCGGCGATGAAGATCGAAGAATACATCCCCATGATCAACCCGACAAGCAAGGCAAGACTGAATCCACGGATCGCTTCGCTACCGAAGATGTAGAGCGCTGCTGCTGTCATGATGACCGTGACGACCGTATTGATCGAGCGGATGATCGTTTGTTGGATCGATTCATTGACGATGTGTGCCAATTCATCGAATGAGACTTTCCGTCCACCTTTTTCAGCAAGTCCGAGATTTTCTCGTACCCTGTCAAAGGTAACGATTGTATCGTTGACGGAATAGCCGATGATCGTCAAGACGGCTGCGATGAAGTACAGATTGACTTCGATCTGGAACAGCGAGAAGAAAGCAATGATCATTAACGCATCATGTAGCAATGCGAGGACTGTCGCAATTCCGTAGAGCGGTTGGAATCGGAACGAGACGTAGATGACAATCCCGAGTGACGCAAGTAAGACTGCATAAATCGCGTTACGCGCGATTTCCCGACCGACTTGTGCCGAAACTGTTGAGATACTCGGTTCTTTCTTGTATTCTGCTTCAACCGATTGTTTGATTTCAGAAATTTGTTCTTGGCTGAATTCACCAACGAACGTGACGTTCGCTAACTTTCCGCCTTGAGCGAATTGAATACCATCGATTTCTTCCGCATCAATCCCGGCATCTTCAATGACAGAGCGGACGTCCGCTTCCTTGATTTGATTCTCAGAAGAAATCTCGACACGCGTTCCTTGCGTGAAGTCGATCCCGAGGTTTAGACCACGGAACGACAACAAGAGGACCGACACGATGACAAGCGCAATCGTGATTGCGAAATAGATTTTACGATGTTTGACGTAATCGAATTTCGTAGGATTAAAGCTCACGGATTTCACTCTCCTTTACACCGAACCATGATTTCTTCTTATCGAACCATCGGCTACTGACAAGGAGTTGCATCAGGTAACGTGAGACAAAGACGTTCGTGACGAACGTGACGGCGATCGAAACCATCAACATGATGGCGAATCCTTTGACCGTACTTGTACCAAAGTAGTACAACACACCAGCAGAGATCAACGTCGTCAAGTTGGCATCAAGAATCGTACCGAACGAACGACGGTTACCGGCTTTAAATGCGGACAAGACGGATTTACCACTTCGTAATTCATCCTTGATCCGCTCAGCAGTGATGATGTTCGCATCGACCGCCATCCCGACTCCAAGAACGAGTGCCGCAATCCCCGGTAACGTGAGGACGGCATTGATCCCGTTAAAGAAGATCATGACGAGATAGATGTAGAACAGCAACGTGATGATCGAAACGAATCCAGAGATCCGGTAGAACAAGAGCATGAACAAGAAGACCGCAGCTACACCGATTGCTGACGCGAAGAGCGTCTGATCGAGCGCATCCTGTCCAAAAGCAGCAGAGACGGATGTCGAGTAGATTTCTTCGAGTTTGACCGGTAATGCGCCGGCGTTTAGGATCGACGACAATTGTTTCCCGTACTCGGCATCGATATCGCCACCGGAAATGATCGCTTTATCCGAATTAATCGGTTGTGTGACCGATGCATCCGAAACGATTTTCGAGTTCGCTTTTTGAATTTCTTTTTCATACGAATCGCCTTTCTCGTAATCGAGCCAGATGACGAGACGGTTCGCAGGTGGTTGCATTTGTGAGACTTGTTGTGTCACTTCATAGAATTTCTCTTTTGATTTCATCGTCAACTCGACGAGTGGTTCATTCGTGTTCGGATCATACCCGACTTTTGCCCCTTTGGCTTTTAAGTCTGATCCATCGAGCAACAACTTATCGTTGATGTCACGGAATGACAATTGTGCTGTCGAAGAGAGGATTTGACGCGCTTCCGTCTGATCCTTGACGCCAGCAAGCTGAACGCGAATCCGGTTATCGCCTTCGATCCGGATGTCTGGTTCAGAGACACCGAGGACGTTGACACGGTTCTCGATTGCCGTCAGCGTCGCACTCATCGCATTTTGATCGATGACGTCTCCTTCTTTCAGCGGTTGTACTTCATACAAGACTTCGAAGCCACCCTTAAGGTCAAGGCCGAGCTTCGTATCCTTCAACAACCATGACGATGTCGTACCGATCAGTACGAGCAACGCGATGACGACGATGAAGAATGTGGCAAGTTTCCCTTTCTTGATCATGCTACATTGTCCTTTCTCTAGTTCCCAGTATATTTTCAGACAACTTTGTTCTCCTACCCTAGCTTACAAAAGAAATGGTAATCTTAGCAAACGTTTTTCTCATATATAAACAGAAAAGACGCTCCGGAATCCGGAAAGCGCCTTTTCAATGCCTTATTCGACAGTTTCGTCGTCCATGACAGTCGTTGATTTTTTCGTCACTTCTGCGACAGCACTTCGGTTGAATGTCAATTGTGCATTACCTGACTTCAATGTCACCGTCATGTCGTCAACTTTTTGGACAACCCCGTGAAGACCACCGATCGTAACGATCGAGTCGCCGCGTGAGAGTTCATTTTGCATCTGACGCACTTGCTTCTGGCGTTTGTTCTGTGGACGGATCAACAAGAAATAGAACACCACGAAGATCAAGATCATCGGGAGGAATGTGATTAAGCCTTCCATCTGATTCAGCTCCTTTATCATTCAAATCACGTTCATTATACCGTGAAAGAATTGATTTGTCAGACGATTTGTTAGAAATTCTTTGCGTTCGGTAAATTGTAACCGTATTCTTCGAAGAATTCTTCCTTGAAATCGAGCAGGCGATCCTCACGAATCGCTTGGCGAACGCCTTCCATCAACTTGACGAGGAAGTGAAGATTGTGTGTCGAACACAGATGCAGACCGAACGTTTCTTGCGCACGGATCAAGTGATGGATGTACGAACGCGAGTAGTTCTTGCACGCGTAGCAATCACATTTCTCATCGAGCGGACGGAAATCACGTGCATACTTCGCGTTCCGGACGACGAGACGTCCTTGTGATGTCATCAATGTGCCGTTTCGCGCGATCCGTGTCGGTAAGACACAGTCGAACATATCGATTCCGCGGATCGCACCCTCGATCAATGCGTCCGGTGAACCGACGCCCATCAAATAACGAGGCTTGTCTTCCGGCATGAGTGGTGTCGTGAATTCGAGCGCACGGTACATGACGTCTTTTGGCTCTCCGACCGATAGACCACCGACCGCATAACCAGGGAAATCAAGGGCAACGAGGTCTTTTGCACTTTGACGACGTAAGTCTTCGTATTCTCCACCTTGGATGATACCGAACAGCGCTTGATCGTGTGGACGTTCATGCGCAGCAAGACAACGTTCCGCCCAGCGGCTCGTTCGTTCGACAGATGCTTTCATGTACTCGTGAGAAGCTGGGTACGGTGGGCACTCATCAAACGCCATCATGATATCTGAACCGAGTGCATTTTGAATTTCCATCGCTTTTTCCGGTGACAAGAACAATTTGTCCCCGTTCAAGTGGTTACGGAAATGAACACCCTCCTCAGAAATGTTCCGGAGGTCAGCAAGTGAGAACACTTGGAAACCACCTGAGTCCGTCAGAATCGCGCCATCCCAGTTCATGAATTTATGCAGACCGCCCGCTTCCTTGATGACATCATGTCCTGGACGCACCCAGAGGTGGTACGTGTTCGCGAGGATGATGTTCGCGTTCATGTCCTTGATTTGTTCCGGTGCCATCGTCTTGACCGTTGCTTGTGTTCCAACCGGCATGAAGACCGGTGTCTCGAAACTGCCGTGCGGCGTGTGGACGATTCCTAACCGCGCTCCGGATTGTTTACATGTTTTGATATGTTCGTATGTTACCGCGTGTTTTGTCATTAGTTTCGTTCCTCTCTCGTTAAGAACATCGCATCACCAAAGCTAAAGAAGCGATAGCCGTTTGCAACTGCTTCTTCGTAGGCATGCAGAATGTGTTCTCGTGTCGATAACGCGGACACGAGCATGATCAATGTTGATTTTGGTAAGTGGAAGTTCGTAATCAATCCATCAATCCCTTTGACTTCCTGACCTGGGAAGATGAAGATGTCCGTCCAGCCCGTTGCTTCGACGAAGTCGCCATGGTCACGAATGACCGTTTCAAGCGTCCGTGTCGATGTCGTTCCGACTGCGATGATCCGTCCGCCTTGTTTCCGTGTTTCGCGTAGCAAGGCAGCTGAACTTTCCGGCAGTTCGTAGTACTCACTGTGCATTTTATGACTATCGACGTCGTCGACCGAGACAGGACGGAACGTGCCAAGTCCAACGTGTAGCGTCAACGGTGCGATCCGGACGCCCTTCGCTTTTAATGCTTCAAGCAATTCCGGCGTGAAATGAAGCCCGGCTGTTGGTGCTGCAGCACTTCCGCGTTCGCGAGCGTAGACCGTCTGATAACGATCTTGATCCTCGAGTTGTTCATGAATGTATGGTGGCAGTGGCATCGTTCCGAGTTGGTCGAGCACTTCATAAAAAATGCCGTCATAGAAAAACTTCAGGATTCGTCCCCCGTCTTCAAGTGCTTCGACACACTCAGCACGGAGTAATCCGTCACCAAACGACAAAATCGTTCCTGGTTTGACGCGTTTTGCCGGTTTCGCAAGTGTTTCCCAAACATCGTCACTCGTTTGCTTCAAGAGTAACAGTTCGATCTTCCCACCCGTCTCTTCCTTCACACCAAAGAGACGTGCCGGTAAGACTTTTGTATCATTGATGACGAGTGTATCGCCCTCCCGGAAGTGGTCGACGATATCATGGAAGTGCTGATGCTGAATCGCACCTGTCTCCCGATCGAGAACCATCAATTTCGAACTCGTCCGGTCGAGCAATGGCACTTGAGCAATTTGTTCTTCTGGTAAATGAAAATCAAATAAGTTTACATCCATTGGTTCAATTTCCTTCTTTCAGTCCTAAATGTTGGCGGGCGAACGGTGTTAAGACACGTCCGCGCGGGGTACGTTGTAAAAATCCTTGTTGCAGTAGATATGGTTCATACACATCCTCGATCGTCTGCGCATCTTCTCCGATCGTCGCTGCGATCGTCTCGAGTCCGACCGGACCACCGGCAAACCGTTCTGCAAGCGATCGTAGTAAACGATGGTCGACATCGTCGAGTCCGAGCGCATCGACATGCAAGCGATCAAGCGCACTTGTCGCAAGCGTGGCATCGATCTCGGTTTGATGGGCGACTTGAGCAAAATCACGGACACGCCGTAATAACCGGTTCGCGACACGTGGTGTTCCGCGTGAACGGAGCGCGATGGCTTCTGCTGCCAGACGATCCGCTTCGAATCCGAACAATCGTGACGTCCGGGTCACGATGGCAGACAACTCTGACATCGTATAATATTCAAGCTTCAGCGTCACGCCAAAACGATCACGTAGCGGTGCTGATAACATCCCCGCACGTGTCGTTGCACCGACGAGCGTAAACGGTGGCAAGTCAATCCGAACACTGCGGGCAAGTTCACCTTGGCCGATGACGATATCGAGACAATAATCCTCCATCGCCGGATAAAGGATCTCTTCGATCGATCGACTCAATCGATGAATCTCGTCGATGAACAGGACATCACCCGGTTCCAGTGATGATAGGATTGCTGCCAAATCACCCGGTCGTTCGATCGCAGGACCGGCTGTCGTCTTGATGCCGACTCCCATCTCGTTCGCGATGATCGTTGCAAGCGTCGTCTTCCCGAGCCCCGGAGGACCGTAGAGAAGAACGTGATCGAGTGTTTCCTGACGAATTTTTGCCGCCTCGATGAAGACACTTAAATTTCCTTTTGCTTTCTCCTGCCCGATATATTGCTCGAGCGTTTGAGGACGCAGACTCCACTCTTCTTGATCTTCCGCATGGGCGGATTCTGACAAAATGCGCTCTTCCATGTCCTCACCTCACATTCAATAACAACTGGAGTGCCCGTTTGACATATTGATCCGTCGACAGGACTTCTGCCTGCAACGCTTTTTTGACTTTCTCGACTTCTCGGTCACTGTAACCAAGCGCCGTTAAGGCTTCACAAGCTTCATTCAGCTCAGTATTGCCTTGCGCGAACAAGCCTTCGCTCGGTACGTAATCCGGTGCGAGCTCAGCTAACTTTCCTTTTAGGTCGAGCGTCATTTGCTTCGCTGTTTTCTTGCCGACACCTGGGAATTTGACGAGATAACTTTCTTTCTCTTGTTCAATCGCTTCAACGAGCGCATCGACATTCCCTGATGCGACGATCGCAAGCGCTCCTTTTGGTCCAATCCCAGTTACACCGAGCAACTTCGTGAACAAGGCACGCTCACGACGGGAACGGAATCCAAATAAGACTTCTTGGTCCTCACGGACATAATGATACGTATATACGATGATCTGTTCGTCTCCGGTCCGATAAAAAAACGGGTTCGGTGCTACGATTTTGTAGCCAATCCCGCCAACTTCTACCGTCACGAATTCCGCACAGACATAAGCGACTTCGCCGCGTACGAATTCTATCAATGTGGAACGCTCCCATCCTTAAACAAACTCTCGTGTTATTGTAGCATACATCTTCGTTTGGCTTCAAAGCGTTCTTCAGCAAAAATCAATACATATGTTCGCTCTCTCAATGCGAATACAAAAAAGCGTGATCGTTCGCACGACCACGCTCTCACCCTTTATTTTATGAACGCTCAAGCATCCGTTCGAGCGCCAACACGGCATGCCGCGTCGTCTCTGCGTCTACCGTGATGATGTTGACCGGGTCACCGGCTTCGACTTGTTCGAGCGCCCACGCCAAGTGCGGTAAGTCGATCCGGTTCATCGTCAGACACGGACACATGAATGGATTGAGCGACACGATATCAAGTTCCGGATGAGTCGTCGCAAGTCGATTGACGAGGTTCATCTCTGTTCCGATCGCCCACTTTGTTCCAGGAGCAGCCTGTTCGATTTGTTGAATGATGTACGCCGTTGATCCGTTGAGATCAGACGCTGCTACGACTTCGTGCGAACATTCCGGATGGACGAGAATCTTTCGCTCCGGATCCGTCTTGCGGAACTGTTCAATCTGACCGATCGTGAATTTCTCGTGGACCGAACAATGTCCTTTCCATAAGATGACGCGGACGTCCTGGTCTTCCCCGTCAAAAACGAGTTCGTCCTTGATCGGATCCCAAATCGCCATCTGTTCTAACGGAATTCCGAGTGCGTGCGCCGTATTGCGACCGAGGTGTTGATCGGGCAGGAAGAATAAGATGTCGCGTTCAGCAAGCGCCCACTTGACCATCTGGACAGCGTTTGATGACGTCACTGTCGCCCCCCGTGACGACCAACGAACGCTTTGATTGCTGCTGTCGAATTGACATACGTCAACGGTAAAATCGACTCCCCGAACCGTTCCGTCAAGATCGTAAAGGCCCGCTCCGTTTGCGTATCGTTCGCCATATCCGCCATCGAACAACCAGCACGCATGTCAGGCAAAACGACCGTATGTGACGCATCCGTCAGCATGTCTGCCGTCTCTGCCATGAAGTGGACACCACAAAAGACTGTAAATTCCGCTTCTGTCATCTGCTTCGCGACTTGCGCGAGCTGGAGCGAATCTCCCGTCGCATCCGCGAACTGGACGACTTCATCCTTTTGATAGTGGTGGGCAGGTAAGAACAAGCGACTGCCCATCCGTGCTTTGACCCCTTCGATGATCGCGATTAAGTCTGCTTCTGATTGTTGTAAGTACGACGCCGGAATTCCCTCATGACGTAATAAATCAAATGACATCTTTTTTTCCTCCTTCGATTTTCATGCTGATATCAAGTGCTGTTGCTGAATGGGTGAGTGCCCCGAGTGAGATGACGTCTGCTCCGCTATCTGCAAAGTCTGATAACGTGTCTAGCGTAATCCCACCGGATAGTTCGACCGTGATGTGCGGTGGAATCAATTGCCGGAGCTGTTTGATTTCTGCTGGTGTCCGGTTATCGAGCATGATGATATCGACTCTTGCAGCCACTGCCTCCAGCACTTCCGCTTCCGTCTCGACTTCGACTTCAATTGGTGTCGTATGACCCGCGACACGTTTTGCTCGCGTCACCGCTTCCGTAATCGATCCCGCTACTGTGATGTGGTTGTCCTTGATCATGACGGCGTCATCGAGACGTCCGCGATGACTATAACCACCCCCGACGCGAACGGCATGTTTTTCGAGCATTCGTAATCCAGGGGTCGTCTTTCGTGTATCCGTGATTCGGATTCGTCCTGCTGCCATTTCAACGGCTTGACGTGTCTTCGTCGCAATCCCGGATAAACGTTGCACCAAGTTCAAGGCGACCCGTTCTCCACTTAAAATATCCTGTAACGAACCAGACCACTCGGCAAGGAGTGTGCCTCGCGTGACGACCGCCCCTTCCGCTACATGAATCGTCACGTCGACTTGTAACAGATGCGCCATCTCCCGAATGATGTCTGCTCCGCAAAAAACTCCGTCTTCCTTTGCTAAAAAACGACCGGTCCCGCGTTCTTGTCCCGTCAGACATCCTTCACTCGTGATGTCCCACTGTCCGATATCCTCGATTAAAAATGCCTCCAGTTGTTGCCGTAACTGCCACTTGTTCAACGCTCTCATCCTCTCCTGTCAATCGACTCCGTGCTCCTTCAAGCAACAAACATGCCGTTACGTGACGTAATCGATTTTCTTCCGCTTCCTGTCCGGATTCGTCTAATGTCCAGTCTTTTAATGCATCCAGACTTTCTTGTATCTGCCTAACATCCATTTCGACACCAATGACCTGCGATAGACGGTCTGTTACGGAACGAAGTGTTCCCGGACGTCGTTTTATTTGTTTGACTGAACGTTCCGGTAACAGCTTGAGCTGTTCTGCTACCGCTTTTCCCATGACGACACATTCAAGGAGCGAGTTCGACGCCAGACGATTTCGACCGTGTAGTCCAATCGATGCTGTCTCGCCGACCGCGTATAGTCCTTCGACCTGCGTCCGCCCTAAAAGGTCCGTCTCGATCCCACCCATTAAGAAATGAATGCCTGGTGCAATTTCAACGAGATCCGGATTTATGTTCAGTTTTTCACATTTTTCTACAAACGTTGGAAACCGTTTCGTTCGGTCGACGACGTTCGACGTATCGAGATAGACCGGTTCACGTTTTCGCACCTCATGGATTCGTTTTGCGACTTCATCTCGCGCCGCTAAATCTTGCATCGGATGATCCGCCATGATCCGGTCGCCATTTTTCGTTACAAGCGTCGCTCCTGCACCTCGTAATGCTTCCGTGATTAAACCTTCCGAACGACCTGCATGAACGAGTACCGTCGGATGATGCTGGATATAACCGAGATCACGAATCGTCGCCCCCGCTTCAAAGGCGAGTGCAATCCCGTCCCCTTGAATCAAAGGGTCATTCGTCGACGCTGCGAATAATCCACCCACTCCACCGGTCGCGAGAATCGTTGCGCGCGCCACAATCTCGATCGGCTCTCCCTCGCTATATCCGACTGCACCTACTACCTGTCCATTGACTTGAATCAACTCTGTGATATGCGTCTGCTCAAGAATCGGAAATGGTACTTGCGGCATCAACGTCTCCATGATCCGTTTACCAGTCTCGTCCCCGCCACAGTGATAAATCCGCGGCAAACGATGTGCTCCTTCACGACCGAGTAAAAACTCTCCCTCGGACTGATCGAATAAAACGCCTTGTCGTAATAAGAATTCCATCGCCTCGGTTCCCGATCGGGTGACGTAATCGACGACGGACCGATTGATACGCCCTTTTGCTGCTTGGCACGTATCTTCAAAGTGACCACGATGATCGATTTCTGCATAAGCGGAAGCAATCCCACCTTGTGCTCGGACTGAATTTGTCTCAAACCGCGTACCTTTCGAGACAAGTAATGCGTTCATTCCTGAAGGAAGATGCAGGGCGACTGAAATCGCGGCAAGCCCTGTTCCAATGATCAACACATCCGTCTCAAGCCTTTTATGTAAAGACATATGATTTACACCTCTATATCTAAATGTTTACTATTGACTTGACAATAAGTTTGGCATACTTTTAGCTGAGTGACAAGACGAAAGGACAGGATTTTTTCATGATCTATCTCGATTACGCAGCGACGACTCCGCTGCATCCACAAGCACTCGATCATTATCAACAAGCCGCTCAGTCGTTCTACGGCAACAGTTCTTCTCTTCACGACATCGGTGGGGATGCTGAACGTTTACTCGAACGAGCCCGTCACTATCTGATGCAACAATTGGCTCAACAAGAAGGAACCGTTATCTTTACAGGGAGCGGATCAGAAGCGAATTACATCGCTTTGACACACTTGATGCGACAGAGTAACAAATCAGTTGTCTTGACACTTCGATGTGAACACGATTCGGTCTTGCTTCCGCTTGCACGCTGGGCACAAGAAACACGGCACCTGTCTTTATTACCGGACGGAACGTTCGATTGGGAACAATTCGTCGCGACTTGTACGGACGATATTGGTGTCGTCTCGATTCAACACGTCAATTCGGATACGGGTTTTCGCTTTCCCGTCGAACGAATTGCAGCTTACTGTCAATCGCGCGGGATTCTATTTCATTGCGACGGGGTCCAAGGATTCTTAAAAGACGACATCCATATTGACGCCTTTGATGCGTACACGATGAGTAGTCACAAGGTCTATGGACCTAAAGGGTTGGGCGCCCTGTATCTGCGACGATCACTCTTCAGTCCTTACTACGAAGGTCATCACGAATTCGGGATCCGTCCTGGTACAGTCGATGTTCCGGGAATTGCAGCCTTCATCGCTGCCTGTGAAGCCACGCGACTAGAAAATCCAGGAATCCAGGATTCAAGCCGTCGATTTCGTGGTATGCTAAAAAAACATTGTCTTCGTCTCGTTACGTGATCATCGAGTCTCCGACGCAACTGGCTTCCATCTGTGCCATCCATACGAAACAACGGGACGGTCAATACGCGTTGCTCGCCTTGAATCGTGCTGGAATCGCGGTTTCTGCTGGTAGTGCCTGTCGGGCTGGAGAAAATGGTCCGAATGCGACATTACGTGCCATCGGCTATGACGAATCGGCGGCTCATGGGTTGATTCGACTCAGTTTTGGAAGACACACGACGAACGAAGAAATCGAACAGTGCATTGATGTGTTGAACACAATTTCATGACACTGGAGAAAGGTAGGAGACAGGATGGGGAAACGCATCTCCGGAGAAGAACGCCGGAAATCATTACTTCGTATGATTGAGGAAAGTGAGCAACCTGTCACAGGAACGGCACTGGCGAAACAAGCAGGTGTCAGTCGCCAAGTGATCGTGCAGGATTTATCATTGTTAAAGGCAAAAGGATATCCTGTCATCGCGACAGCTCGTGGCTATTTGATCAATGATCCGGAAGTCGACGGCTCAAAATTACGCCGAAAGATCGTTTGCCGTCACGGCATCGATCAGTTAAAGGATGAGTGTGACGCCATCGTTGACGAAGGGGTCGTCGTCCGCGATGTCATCATCGAACATCCCGTCTACGGCTTCATCACTGGAGAATTGATGCTAAAAAGCCGCCGAGATGTCCGCGTATTGCTAGAACAGCTAAAGGAGACCCAAGCCACTCCGCTGTCGAGCTTGACGGACGGAGTCCATATTCATACGCTGGAAGCGGATCATGAAGAAGCACTAGAAGCAGCTATCGCAAAACTCGATCGTCTCGGAATTCTCGTTTCGGAGCTCGATGTCTGAACAATAAAAACCGCCTATTCCCAAGGAATAAGCGGTTTTTTATCGTTCAATCGGTTCAAGTCGTGTCTCCGGCATCGTAGATGGCGGATCAAACGCTGCTAAGACTTTGCGGACGCGTCGGTTTTCGATATGCAAGACCGTCAACGTGACACGTTCATAACGCATCGCCGTTCCAACGTCCGGCAATTGTCCGCTCTCCTCCATGATCCATCCCCCGAGTGACTGGGCATCGGTGTCTGGCATCGTCAATTGAAATTGCTGACAGAAGTCTTCAATGTCATACTCTGCTAGACATTCGTATTGCTCTGGACCAATCCGTTTCGTATATTCCAATGATTCATCGTGTTCATCCCAAATCTCCCCGACGATTTCTTCTAAAATATCCTCAAGGGTGATCAGACCTGCCGTCCCTCCGAATTCATCAAGGACGACTGCCATATGGGACTGCTTGACTTTGAGTTCCGGTAATAAATCCATCAATCGTGTCTGTGGTACGACGAACGATACCGGTCGAATCCATTCTCGGATATCGACAGAGCCGTTCTTCACATACGCACGCAGAAAGTCCCGCTCCGATAATACACCGATGACGTGATCAATCGAATCCTTATAGACCGGTAGACGAGAATAGCCACCCTTCTGGACCTCTGCAAGGATATCTTCAAGCCGCGCATCAATATCGATCGCTTGAATGTCCATGCGAGGCGTCAACGCATCCTCGACCGTCGCATGTTGAAAATCAACCGCTTGATGAACGAGTTCAGCCTCTGCAAGCCCCATGATCCCCTCTTCTTGACTGATATCAACGAGTGCTTTGAGTTCCTGTTCAGTCACGAGCGGTCCTTTTGGATCTGCTCCAATCAACCTTAGCGCTAACTGGCGTAAGCGGAGTAACAGGAAGACAAGTGGTCGAAAGCACAGTAAGAAGAAGCGCAGTGGATGTCCGATCAACAACACGTAACGTTCCGTATGTTCACGGGCATACGACTTCGGTATCAATTCCCCGAACAACAGCAACAGGAAAAACAGCGCAAGAAAGGCAATGGTTTGTGTCGCGATCGTCTCGACGAACTGGATGATCCACCAGCCACCAAATAAGATAAAAGCGACGTTGACGATCGTATTCCCAATCAAAATCGACGTCAGTGTCTCTTCATAGCGTTGAAGTAAACGAAATACACGGGACGCACGCGCGTCCCCTGCTTCCGACTGATGCAACAATCGCAACCGATTGACACTCGCGAGTGCCGTCTCGGCTGAGGAAAAGAATGCGGATAAGACGAGAATCGGAATTAACCAAACGAATGAAATCATGGGCAATGGGTCCACGATGCTTTCACACTCCGTTTCCTAATGGAATGAACCGCTTAGAAGGATGACTCGACGAATTCGAACTCGAAATCACGGATACGAACGACATCGCCGTCGATCGCACCAAGACGACGTAACTCTTCGTCGACACCCATTTGACGCAGTGTCCGAGCGAAACGTTTAATCGATTCTTCACGCATGAAGTTTGTCATCGTGAAGAGTTTTTCGATCCGTGGTCCTTTGATGACGAAGCAATCGTCTTCATCTTTCGAAATCGTAAAGCCGGCTTCAGGTGCTTCGTAACCGTAGACGACACGTGGTGTCGCTGTTTTCTCTTCGAGTTCCTCAAGACCAAATTCTGGTGTTGCATCGACGAGGTCCGCGATTCGGAATAACAGATCGCGTAATCCTTGACGTGTTGCTGCTGAAATCTCGAATACTTCAAGCTCTGGGAAAGCTTCCTTGAAGGCTTCAAGATGTTCTGCCGCATCCGGCATGTCCATCTTGTTCGCGACGACGACTTGCGGACGCTCTGTTAAGCGCAGGTTATAGTCTGCAAGTTCTTTATTGATGATGTTGTAGTCTTCGATTGGATCGCGGCCTTCCATCCCACTCATGTCGATGACGTGGACGATGACTTTCGTCCGCTCGACGTGGCGTAGGAACTGGTGACCGAGTCCGACACCTTCACTTGCGCCTTCAATCAATCCTGGCAAGTCAGCCATGACGAAGCTACGGCTATCTTCCGTTTCGACGACACCGATGTTCGGTGTGATCGTCGTGAAGTGATACGCGCCGATTTTCGGACGTGCTGCTGAAACGACTGATAACATCGTTGATTTTCCGACACTCGGGAAACCAACGAGACCAACGTCTGCTAGCATCTTCAGCTCAAGTTTCAAGTACTTCTCTTCTCCTGGCTCACCGTTTTCAGCGTGCTCAGGTGCTGGGTTGGCAGGTGTTGCAAAACGTGTATTCCCACGTCCGCCACGTCCACCTTTTGCGACGATCGCTTGTTGCCCGTGATGGACGAGGTCAGCGATGACTGCATTCGTATCGTCATCATAGACGACCGTACCCGGTGGGACCTTGACGATTAAATGCTCGGCTTTACGACCGTGCATGCCTTTTGACATACCGTTTTCACCTTGAACTGCTTTAAAGTGACGTTTGTAACGGAAGTCCATCAATGTCCGAAGCCCTTCGTCGACTTCAAGGACGACGTGAGCCCCGTGACCACCGTCACCGCCGGCAGGACCGCCGTCCGGAACGTATTTCTCGCGACGGAACGCTACTTGCCCACGTCCTCCGTCACCTGCTTTTACATAAATATTTACCTGATCGACAAACATGTCGGATCCCTCCTCTTACTTCTCTTCCTCAAACGGAAGACTTTCAATCTCAATCACACACTCATTTTCCGTCTGCGACTCGATTTCCATCGGCGTCACTAGATCCTCAAGGCGCGACATATCTAGTAGATCCCGATAGATCTCGATGGTCACGCCCTCGTGGAAGGTCACGGATACTTCTCCTACTCCTACATCAATCATGGCGATGGCTGCTTCGACGAGTTGCTTCAGCCGCTCATCTTCCATGTGGGGTGCTCCGATGACATCATACGTCACAGTTTTGCCTGACCATTCAGCTTGCAGTAACGCCAGTGCGGTTTTCGGCAATCCGATTCGCGCTAAACGTCCTTCCCGAGATGCTTGCTCCCGGTACGCCGAACAGATCGACTCGACTGCTTGTTCGTCTCCGATCGCGCCATACGAACGGACGAGTTGTATCCGGTTCAACCACTCGTGACGAAGAGTCTTCAAAAGATCAAGTACCTGCTGTTCCTCCATCGGTCGTTCCCTCCTAAAAAAACAGACCCTAACCCTCGAAAGTGGCTAGAGTCTGCTTCGTCGATCCTTATGCTGGGTAAACGCTGACTTGTTTCTTGTCGCGTCCGAGACGTTCGAAACGAACGACACCAGTTGCAGTTGCGAAAAGTGTATCATCGCCACCACGTCCGACGTTCATACCTGGGTGAATCTTCGTACCGCGTTGACGGTAGAGGATTGAACCAGCAGAAACAGTTTGACCGTCTGCACGTTTCGCCCCAAGGCGTTTCGATTGCGAGTCACGACCGTTCTTTGTCGAACCTACCCCTTTTTTCGATGCGAAGAACTGAAGATTAAGTTTCAACATGTGGAATCCACCTCCTATACTTGTTCAAGTTGGATAAACTCACCGTAACTTTCAGCGATGGTACCAAGTTGGACCAAAGTCGCTTCCAGTAACAATTGGGTGCGCTCACTGACATCCGGTGCTAAGTCAGCGTACGGTTCTACATAAAAGTAGCCACCCTCTTGTTGTTCTGCCATTTCAAGGAGCAGGACCTGCCCGAGTAATGCTTCTATGGCATTGTATGCCCCGAAGATCACCGACGAGACGCCGGCACAGACAAGGTCGAGACCTGGTTCTGCGAACTCGGCATGTCCTGTCACTTCGATGGAGCGGACGAGTTCCGCTTCATCTCGTCGAATCTTGACACGTATCATGGCTTACGCTTCGATTTTCTCGATGCGGACCTTCGTGTAAGGTTGACGGTGACCTTGCTTACGACGGTAGTTCTTTTTCGCTTTCATTTTGAAGACAGTGATCTTTTTCGCGCGAGCGTGTTTGATGACCGTTGCTACGACCTTCGCACCTTCTACGAGTGGAGCGCCGACTTTAACATCGTCACCACCAAGGATCAATACTTCACCAAATTCAACTGTGCTGTCGACGTCTGCGTTTAATTTCTCAACGTAGATTTCTTGGCCAGCTTCAACTTTGACTTGTTTACCACCAGTTTTGATAATTGCGTACATTACGTGCACCTCCTCTTAGGAACTCAGACTCGCCATCACGGGCAGCGGATGCTTTAAAACCCGATCTGTGCGGTTGTAGTCATTTGGGTGCTTCCAAACGAACTAACGTTATTCAGAATACCAAACGTTCTTCCACCTTGTCAATGCTGTTCTGAAGGATTATTCCGATCGCTTGATGAAATCGAGACAGTCCTGTGACGCCCCCGTGAACAGGACCGCTGGATCGCCTTCGAGCACATGGACTTCGAGCGGTTGACGAGAGATGAATTCGTCTTGCAACAGATGCCGTGGTGCGCGAATCACGACCGCTTCCGCATAGGTCGCAATCTCAAGTAACTTCGGTTCAATCAAGCGATAGACACTCAATCGCGTCCACTGCCCGGATTCCTGTGAGCGTTCCTGTAGCGATTTCCCGTGACGTTGTCGTGTCAGTTCGCATAAGCCCATCTTCGTAAAGCCATAGACTTCGATTTGTTTCGTCTCGAGCGCCGCTCGTTCTTTGAGGAGTTGGGTCACCCGTGTCTGACCTTTACTAGAGCCACGTAAAAAATCGATCGCAATCATACCGCTAATGTTGCGCAACCGTAATTGGCGCATGACTTCGACGGCAGCCGCTTCATTGATTTGATCAAACGTCCGCTTTTGTTCCTTGACGGAGATCGTCTTCCCACTGTTGACGTCGATGACAGTCATCGTCTCGACCTCTTCAATCAAGAGATACGCTCCCCCGTCAAGCCAGACGACTCGTTGCATCGCCTTCTCGATTGCGCCATCGATCGCTTCCATCTCAGGTAAGCGTCCTTTTCGTAGCGACCGTTCGACGGACAGACCAAGCAATTCCAGGCGTTCCTTTTCCTGACGCGTCATGACGAGCGCATCGGTGACATGGGGAAGTCGTTTTGCTTCCTGAACGATCAGTGCCTCGTCTTGTTCAAGACGCGGTGCCTGCATGAGTTCTTGATGTCGTGTCCGTAATGACTGAAGCTCTTGCTTCAATTCGTCAATTGATGCTTTTGCTGCCTCTGTCCGGTAGAGAATCCCCTCTTCTTCCGTCGTCGTCAGTTGCTCCGCCAGTTGACGCTGGACGACGAGATCTAGCTTTCGACTGAAACGGATACGTCGACCGTATGGGAAATAGACGAGATAACGTCCACCATAGGTGATGTTCTGCGTCACTTTGTGTTGCTTCGGTGCGACTCCTTCCTTGACGACTTGGACAAGTAACGTCTGTCCGACCTGGACCGCTTGCCCGATCGTCGGTACGTCCGGATAGCGACGCAGTGCTTCCACCGTTTCATTCAGCGGTAAGTAAAGCGGCGTGCCGTCGGTCGCGATCAAAAAGGCTGCTCCGAGCGTCGGATGCAATCGGTCAACTTTCGCATACACGAATGTACCGACGCGAATTTCGTCGCGCATCCGTTCATGGTATTCAATCAATCGACCGCCTTCGACCAATGCCAATCGTTCGAGTGAAGCGGTCTGTTCACTAATCCATCGCATACTGATCCCTCCAAAAAAATTAGACTAGGCGCGACGATGTCGTCCTAGTCTAATTTCCCATTCTTATTTCATCCCAAGCATCTTCTTCAATTTAACGAAGAATCCTTTTTGTGGTTGTTCATTTAAATCAAGCAGTGGTACAGATTCTCCGAGAATCCGGCGGGCAATGTTCCGGTAGCCGAGTCCAGCCCGGTTATCCGGATTCATCGTCACAGGTACACCGCGGTGTGAAGCAGCGATGACTTCTTCATCATCGATGATCAGACCAAGCAAATCGATCGAAAGGATACGCATGATCTCATCGATGTCGAGCATGTCACCTGATGCCATCATGTGTGAACGCACACGGTTGATGACGAGTTTCGGAACGATGTTACGTTCTGAGCGTTCGAGCATCCCGATGATCCGGTCCGCATCCTGAACGGCTGCTTTTTCCGGTGTCGTCACGACGACGGCTTCATCGGCTCCAGCGATTGCATTCATGAAGCCTTGCTCGATTCCTGCAGGGCAATCGATCAAGACGAAGTCGTATTCGAGTTTCAGTGTATCGATGATTGCCTTCACCTGTTCGGGTGTGACGGAGGACTTATCCTTTGATTGAGCAGCAGGCAACAGATACATCTCTTCAAAACGTTTATCGCGGACGAGTGCTTGGTGCAACTTACATTGCCCTGTCACGACGTCAACGATGTTATAGATACTCCGGTTATCGAGACCAAGCACGATATCCAGATTACGTAACCCGATATCCGTATCAACGAGGCAAACGGAATGTCCCATCAATGCAAGTGCTGTTCCGATGTTTGCAGTCGTCGTTGTCTTTCCGACGCCACCTTTACCGGATGTGACGACGATGGCGCGTCCCATGTTCGTCTTCGCCTCCATATGTACCTGTTCTTTCACTTGTTCCATATCCGTCACCCTCTTTCACTATCAATCGCAAACTGATCCATCCGCGCGAGCGGAACGGTTTGAAGGCGGGAGAATTCGACCCCGTCTTCGCCTAAAAATGCACAACCCATATCGAGAGCTGGAATCGGTGCGTCGTCCGGTTCTTCGTGGACGGTGCCAGCGACTGCGACCCACTTCGGCTGCAATACACTCGCCGCAATGACGGCTTCCGCATTGCCACCTTTTCCTGCATGAACGGTACCACGTAAAGCACCGAGACAATAGATACTTCCTGTCGCATGGACGACCGCACCTGGATTGATATCTCCGATGATGACGATCGAACCTTCGACGTCTAATACGTGCCCACTGCGTGCCGTTCCACCGAAGTAATGAAACGTTCGCTCTCCGTACAAGGCTTTTGCCTCGTCCTTCGTGATGCACTCACTGTCATAGCCTTTGAAAGAGAAGGAATCATGTCGCGCGACGATAGATTCGACGGCCGTCAACACTCCTTCATCGACATAACGTCGACCGAAGAAGAAGGTAATCGGTACGGCGCGTCCGTTCTCGACGGATTTGTCCGCAAGCGTCAACTCTAGATCGTCAAGAAATTCATCCACACTGCACCTTTCATTCACATAGACGGCGAGGCCACCACGATGACCTTTCATCGTTACATAACGTTTACGCTCAATCATGACTCATCCTCTTTTCTCGTCAAGGGTCGACTGCACGAGTCGGGTCATCGGATAATACAGGATGATGATCCCGATCAGCTGGGCAACCAGACTCCTTGGAATGATCTGTGTCGCGAGTTCCTGGAAGGAGACTCCGACACCTACGACCGAAGCCGTGAAGAAATATATATCGAGCTCATACAAAATGGCACTGAACGTGAACGTGACAAGAATCGTCAATACGTTCTCCTTTACATATTTTAGCACGAAGCTACTAAAAAGCGGAATGGCGGATAACGCAAATAAGTAAATGCCGATGATATCCGAGTACACGAAATCATACAGCAATCCAAAGACGAGTCCGAATCCGAGTGCCTGTTCAAGTTTTCCATACCGACCGAGGAACATTAGACCAATCAATGTCGCATGGATGACGTACGGTGAACCGTCTCCGAGTGGTCCTGCGAACAGCGTTCCTTCTAAGATAAAAAGAAGGAACACGGCGAAAAACAACTTAACGTTATTCACGAGTGTCCCCTCCCTTATCGGTCTCAGCGAAAGGTTCCTTCGCTTCGCGCTCAATCACGAAGACATGACCGAACTGTTCGAAGTCTGCTGCCGGTTTGACGTATGCGATTTTCGAAGCCCCATACTGATCGGATTTCACTTCCTCGATTTTTCCGATGACGATTCCGCTCGGATACTTTCCACCAAGACCGGACGTCGTGACGGTCTGCCCTTTTTTCAGCTTCGCGTCATTCGGAATTTTCGTGAACTTGAGTAATTTCGTCTCCTCATCAAAGCCTTCGATTGTACCGAAGACTCCTTTTCCTTTCGTGTCGTCTGCCGTTGCCGAGACATTATTCGTCCGACTCGTATCTGACATCAACTGCACGAGGGATGTATACGCACTCGCCTGGATGACGCGACCGATCAGTCCATCTGCTGTTACGACGGCCATGTTCGGCTTGACTCCTTTTTGTTCGCCGATGTTAATCGTAACGAACCGTTGCCATTCGGACGATGTCCGACCGATCATCTCTGCTGGTAACAATTTATAGTCGCGAATCGATCCGTTCAGGTCGAGCATATCTTTCAATTCTTTATTCTCACGTTCTAGATCACGGACTTTGACGGCATTACCGGCATAGTCACTTAAACGTGATTTCAAGTGTTCGTTCTCTTTGTACACGTCACGCACTTCTTTAATCGAAGTGACCGTATCATCAATCCAGCCAATCGGTGTCGCGAAAAGGCGTTGACCGACGCCCACGGTATCCCGCACGAAGCTTTGATACCAGTGGGATTGGTTACGCCCTTGTAGCGAAATCCCGATTAAGATCACCAAAAGGAGAAAACTAAGGAGTGTGATGAGCAGTTTTCGATTATTTAAAAATCGCTTCATCGCTCATCCCGTCCTTATCTTTTTTGCGAGATGCCTGATTTCGAACGAAGGACATTCATCATCTCGAGTGATTTTCCTGTACCGATTGCGACACAATCGAGTGCGTTTTCCGCAACGAGTGTCAAAATGCGTGTTTCGTCTTCGATGACAGCGTCGAGGTTCTTCAAGAGTGCCCCACCGCCTGTCAAGACGATTCCACGGTCCATGACGTCTGCTGATAATTCAGGAGGCGTCTGCTCAAGCGTATGTTTGACACCTGCAAGAATCGCTTCGACTGTATCCGAGAGTGCGTCACAAATTTCAGCACTTGTGACTTCAATCTGTTTCGGAAGACCTGTGACGAGATCACGTCCACGGATTTCCATCGTTTCGTTTTCTGACTCTTCATCGATGCGAGCGTAACCGATCGTCATTTTCAACGTCTCAGCTGTCCGCTCCCCGATCATCAAGTTGTATTTCGATTTGATGTAACGAATGATCGACTCATCCATCTCATCACCACCGACACGGATCGATTGGCTCGTAACGATACCACCGAGTGAGATGACAGCAACTTCTGTCGTACCACCACCGATATCAACGACCATCGAGCCTGTTGGTTCTGAAACCGGAAGACCCGCTCCGATTGCTGCTGCGAATGGTTCTTCGATCGTGTACGCTTCACGCGCACCTGCGAGTTTCGCTGCATCTTCGACCGCACGTTTTTCAACTGATGTGATACCACTTGGTACACAGATCATGACGTTCGTCTTAGAAGAGAACAAGCCTTTCTTCTTCGAAGCTTGATCCATGAAATATTTGATCATCGTAGCGGTTGTTTCATAATCCGCGATAACCCCGTCTTTCATCGGGCGTCGTGCAGTCACGTTACCCGGCGTACGACCGATCATGTTTTTCGCTGCGTTACCGACAGCTTCAATTTTCCCTGTATCCGTACGGAAGGCGACGACGGACGGTTCACGAACGACGATTCCCTGCCCCTTTACATACACAAGCGTGTTAGCCGTACCTAAGTCAATGCCGATTTCACGGCTGAATGATCCAAACATTATTCAAAAAACCCCTCTCTGAGAATACACTTCACTAATTATAACGGAAAAGCCTTCATTGGAAAGCGTTAAAACGTTACAGCTTGTTTACAGTTCGCCTTAGAAAACACACAAAAAAACGTCTGACGGAAAGAATCGAACCTTTCCCTTCAGACGTTATTCTTACATAAATCCGCGCTGTTTCATACTAATAAATTGTCCATGCCCGATGATGATGTGGTCAAGACAACTGATTCCAATGAGTCGTCCCGCCTCAACAAGTCGCTCGGATACCTCGATATCTTCGCGACTTGGCGTCGGGTCACCGGACGGATGATTGTGGACGGCAATGAAGTTCGCAGCCGAGCAGCGAATCGCTTCCCGGAAGACGTCTCGCGGGTGGACGATTGACGTGTTCAATCCTCCAATGAATAACGTCTTTTTCGAGACGACCTCATTTTTCGTATTCAAATACAGGCAGATGAAGTGTTCCTGCTGATAGAGACGCATCTCTTCTAACAACAGTTCCGCCGCGTCTTCCGGTGAGCGGATCGTCGGTCGTACCCACTTCGGTTCCGTGACGAGCCGACGACCGAGTTCCAGTCCAGCCATGATTTGTAGTGCCTTCGCCTTCCCGACCCCAGGTGCTTTTTCGAGTCCACCGACTCCAGCCGCCTCAAGTTCGATCAATGAAGGATAGATGTGCAGTAATTCTTCCGCGATTTCAAGCGGTGTCCGGTCGCGCGTCCCACTTCGGACGAGACACGCCAGCAACTCGACTGTCGTCGCTTGTGCCAAGCCTTTCAACTGAACCATATCCTTCGGCCATTCAATCACAGCATCCGACCTCTCTATTTCAGGATTACGCAAACATCGGCTTGATTTCAAAGGACGCGAGACGTTTTGTGATCTCATGGATCGGCAGTCCGACGACATTATAATAGTCACCCTCGATTACCTCGACGAACAGACCACCCATCGCTTGGATGCCATAGCCGCCCGCTTTATCATAGGGCTCGTTCGTCGCGATATAGCCTTCCATCCACTCGTCTGGTAATGCACCAAAACGGACGTGCGTCGTCACGTCGAACGTCTCTTCCTTCTCTCCGAAGCGAATCGTCACGCCAGTCACGACTTCATGAGCGCGTCCTGACAGACGCGCAAGCATCGCCCGCGCTTCAGAAATATCCGCCGGCTTCTCAAGAATCATGTCATCGATTGCGACGACCGTATCGGCAGCCAGAATGACACCATCTGTTACAATCGCTCGCGCTTTCTTTTGTGATAGATGGCGAACGTATTCATGCGGTGACATCGGGTATGGTGCTTCTTCGACGACATTCGCTGGTACGACTTCATGAGGAATCCCGATTTGTTGCAGGAGCTCCGTCCGGCGTGGTGAAGCCGACGCGAGAATCAAGTGTGGTTGCGTTATCATCAGTATCACGTTCTTTCCCGTTAATTTCGAATCGGATAATTCGAGTCATCGTTTAGTCTAACAAAAAACAAGCGGTCCCTAACAGAGTAGGAACCGCCAAATGAACCTTAATTTCCTGTCACATCGACAAATGGATCCGACTTCGGTGTCTTCTCCTCGAGTGGCGTTTGTTTATCCGGCGTCAACTTCGTCAAATCCGGACGATAATACGACTCGATCTCGACTGTGAATGAGAGCATCTCATCCTCAAGTAAGACTGTTCCACTGCCTGGACCCGGCTCTTCCGGTCCCGACAACTGGATTTGGCGTAAGACCGTGATTCGATCCGTCCGCTCGATTTGCTTCAGGAATGCCATTAATTCAACATACGACGGGGCTTCGACTGTTAGTGATGCCGGAAGCGGTGTTGCATTCGCTGTGGTCGTTCCCGTCGTTGCAGATGAAGCTGCAGCTGCCTGATCAGACTCCGTCGCCATCGCTCCGTCAACAGCAGGTGTTGAGGTCACCGGTGACTGTGGTGCTGTCTCTGTCGCCTGACCAAACGTGATCGACTGGACTTTGACACCAGCAATCTGACTCGATGCGTTGATCGCATCGATGACATCATCGTTCGATGCCGTCACCGGGACTTTTTGTTGGAGAAAACTCGACTCAGCGACGTCGACTTTCTGCTCGTTCGCTTTCGCTTGTTCGAGTACCATCTGTTCCCGCTTCAGCGTCGCTTCTTTTTCTTGCAACGTTTGGTGTGTCGTATAGGTCGTATAACCGAAGTAACCAACCGCACCGAGGACGATCAAGATCGTTAGACCGAGGAGGATGAAGCTACTATAACGTTTCAATTGTCCGTCACCTCCTCGATTTCAGTCGTTACATTCGGATCAGTCGTCTCCGTCGTATCGGTCTCAGGAGTCGCTTCCGCCGAGCCATCCGTTTCCGATTCAGACGGCTGATCTTCTTTTGGTACTTCCGGATCAGCCTCGTTCGTCTCACCTTTGACGACTTCCGTCGGGTTGACGTTTAACGAGAATTGTCCGATATAACGGGGTTCTTCTGATTTGGCATCTTCAGACGGTGTAATTTCCGTCGTCGGGACTTCTTGTCCGGTCGTCGGATCAACCGTCGTTGTCGTGACGACGTCGGCCTTTTCATTCATCGTCCGTGTCGTCACACTCGTAAGATTCGTTCCTGAGAAGACTTTATCCGTCAGTAACTCGCGATAAAAATCGTTCAGTTCATCAAGTGTCTCGAACTGGGTCGTCATCGTCACGGCATGATCTGCACCGTACGCAAATTGAAGAATGTAACCGCGTTCCGGGAGATAACGGGTAATCCGCTCAAGTGTTGGTACAGCAGGACGAGGCGTCGTCTCAAGTCCTTCGACCGTCTGTTTAAGTTGTGCAACTTCTTGTTTCGCCGATTGATCCGATTCCGACTGCAGCTGACGAACGATCTGGATTTGATCATTCGTCGATTCGACGCGATCCGCGAATTGATCGGTTTGCCAGTAGAGATAGCCACCGGCGAGTCCCCCGAACAATAAGAGGATCAATGAAGCGACGAGTGGGTACTTCGGTGCTTCATCGTTTTCGGGTAACAAGTTGATGCGGTCTTTTCGCGGTGAAGCAAGACCAGCAAGCGGTAAGTAGGCTCGTGGAATCGACTGTCCGTCGATCGTCATCATGTCAGGAATCTCATCAAGGTTTAAATCGAAGTTCGACCGGAAACGCGTCGCCAGTTCATCTCGGAACGGGAAGTCGCCGGCAAGGACGACGTTCGTGATTTCCCGTCCTTCGCGCGCGAGCGAAAAGCGATAGAAATCGAGCACTCGTGAGAACTCGAGCAACATCTCGTCTAAGACGAGTTCAACCGTCGGATCATCCGAACGGTAACGATAATGCAATTGATCATCGATGACATTAACATCCCACGCGTCAGCCGCAAACGTATCAACGGAGCGAATCAGACGCGGCACGTGATCTTCGATGATGATCAACTGGTGGTTCGTTGCATTCGCATTCCAGATCAATAATGTATCGGCTTCTGTCGTGACCGGATGATGGGCTTCGATCCCGAAATAGGTCGCGAGTGGTTGAGGTTCAGCTGCGACCAGTCGTAAATGCTTTTGTTTGAACAGTTGCGTATATTGCTTCAGCGCCTCGTTTGGCGCGGCATAGAGCATGATTTCTCGCTTGCCGTCTTCTTCCAGAACCGTGTAATCAAAATACGGTTCTTCAAACGGCAAGACGATACTATGTCCAATTTCCATGAATAAGTAACCGCGGATTTGATTCGTCTCGATCGTCTCCGGGATATCAAGTTTCCGAGCGAGAACGAGTGAACCATCGAGTGCCAGCACCGCTTGCGAGCCACGTGGTACTTTCAGCTTCGTCAGTAACCCGTCAAAGATGAAATCAAGCGAGGCTTCGGGTTGCAACCAGCCTCCTTGCAGTGTTCCCGGCGGCAGCGCGACGACTGCCTGGCGCTTGATGACGCCTTTTTTGACGACTGCACCGAAAATTGCGACATCGGTGAAATTAAAGTAGATATATGTACCTTTACGCCGTTGCGCCATATGTACGTTCTTCCTTTCTTAAAGCAGTAAATCGAGGTACCACGATACCCAATCATCCGCAAAATAATATGTCAGTAAGGTCCCGACGGCAATCGACGGGACGAAGGGAATTGGTTGTTTCCGTTTCACGCGTCCGAGTCCAAGTAACGTTAAACCAAGAACGGAACCGACGAATGCCGAGACGAACAAGGCAATGACGACGTGAAGCGGTCCAAGGAAGATTCCGAGCAGTCCGAACAGCTTGACATCCCCTGCTCCCATACCACGCCGGGAAGCAAGAAAGATGACAAACAATAGAACGAACCCGACGATTCCACCAATAATTGGATTATACCAGTTTTCGAGTGGAGAAAGGTAGCGCACAATCAAGGCAATCGGCAAAAAGATCAGCAAAATTTTATTCGGGATCAGCATGTAGGCTAAGTCCGACATCGTCAGGATGAACAGTAGGCTTGTCAGGACGAGCGTCAATGCGAGTTCCATCGACCAGCCGAACTGCCAGAAGGCATAGGCATAGAGGATTCCTCCGAGTAATTCAAGCGCTGGATACTTGATTGAGATCGGTTGTCCGCAAGAGCGGCATTTGCCGCCAAGCAGTGCATAGCCGAGTACTGGCGTCAGTTCGAGCGGTCCTAAGACATGTCCACACGTCGGACAATGAGAGCGCGGATGAACGATCGACTCCCCGACCGGAACGCGCAGACCGACGACGTTCGTAAACGACGTGATGAGTAAGCCTAATAAGAAAAAATATACCGTGAAGACGATCGTCATGACACGACCTCCCTTTCAAAAAAGTTCAGAAAAAAACCCCCGAGGAGGGGGTGGTAATTATTACTTTTCTTTTACTCCACTGCGCTTTAATGCTGAAGGAGCTGAAGCACTAAAATAAGTATAATCTGTTGATTTACTAGTTAACGTGACTGCATATGTGTATGAACCATTTTTCTCAGTGACAACTACATATGAATCTTTATAGTCTGCATCAGAGTTCAATGCATCCTTCATATCATCAATATACTTTTTCAAAGAGTCTGTGCGTGGTGCTGCTGCAGTACCTTTAGTAACATCGTTAGCCACGATAGCGTCGTTATTGTCATTAACCCCAACTTTTACTGTTTCACCAGGCTGAACAGGATTCGAAGATGTATAAAGTTTTGCTGCAGCTACTAATTGCTTCGCATCCGAAACAACTGCATCCTTACGTGAGTTCTCAATCAATCCACCGATTGCGACGACAGCGATTGCTGCAATGATTCCTAAGATAACGACGACGACGAGTAACTCGATCAACGTCAACCCGCGCTCATCACGCATTTGTTTTGCATCTAACCAGATTTCTTTTAAACGTTCTACCATTACATTATGCCTCCCTAGTACTTTTTTACTGTTTTTGGCTAGTAGGTAATACTATCCAGACGAATACTATTATAGTAGCACCATATTTTTTGTAGATTATGTCTTTTTTTCACAACAGGTAAATGTTTTTACAATTGTCAACTTGCTTGGATATCCGAGTAAATTTTAAACATCGGTACGACGACGGCAATGACGATGACCCCAACGATGGCAGCGAGGACAACAATCAGCAACGGCTCAATAATCGACTTTAATCGGTCCGTCGTCGTCTCGACTTCTGTCTCATAGAAGTTTGCGACTTCCGTCAACATCGTATCAAGACGCCCTGATTCTTCGCCAATCGCAATCATCTGCGTGACGAGCGGTGGAAAATATTTGTTTTTCTCAAGCGGCTCGTGCATCGGAATTCCGCGTGACATCGCTTCATTGGCACTCGCAATCCCCTTCCGGATGATCCGATTCGTGACGATCCGTTCCGTGATGTCGAGCGATGCCAGGATCGGGACCGAAGCGTTCAACAATACTGATAGTCCACGCGTCATCAAGGCAATTTGCGATTTTTGGATCAATGGACCAAAGACTGGAACCATCAATAAGAATCGATCAAAGAATAAACGTTGCCGTTCGTTTTTTAAATTGAAATACAGTAAGCCAATCAATCCGAAGGCAATCAGTAATAGTACCCACCAATAAGCGACGAAGAAGTCGGATACTGCGACGACGAGCTTCGTGATCAATGGTAGTTCACTACCGAGCTGATCGAAGATCGATGCAAAGGTCGGCACGACGTTCATCATCAAGAAAACGACGACTCCAACGGCAACGAGTGAAACGACCGCAGGATAAATCAACGCCGAGATGACCTTCCGTTTAATTTCGTACTGCTTTTCAAGTTGAGTGACGATGTTATCGAGTGCTTCCTCGAGATTACCACTCGCCTCTCCCGCCATCGCCATACTGACGAAGAACGTATCAAAGACACGTGGATGCTTTTCGATTGCTTGCGAAAACTGGATCCCACTTCGCAAATCGTCCTCGACCTCAACGAGTGCCCGTTCAAGTGGTTTCGACTCCGTCTGCTTGCGTAGAATTTCCGTCGCCTTGACGATTGAGACACCGGACCGCACGAGGGTCGCGAACTGCCGCGCATACATGACGAGATGTTCGATTTTCGGTTTGGCACTGAGAAACGTAATCTCGGTGTTCAAGCCTTTCGATTCTTGTTTTTCAAGCGAGGTCACAGCAATCTGATCCGTCCGCAACCGTTCTGCAGCTTCTCGTTTCGTCAGTGCTGTAATCTTGCCTTTCTTTCGTTTGCCGGCAATCGTCCGACCTTCATAAATGAATACTGCCATGTGTTCACCCCGATATGTACGGTGATGCAGCAGAAGCCGGAATCAATCCCCGACTGACGAGATCCTGCAATGCCATCTGCATCGTCTGCATGCCGTATTGTTTACCCGTCTGCAGGACGGATTGAATCTGATATTCCTTACCGGTCCGAATCAAGTTCGAGACAGCTGGTGTATCGACCATGATTTCAAGGGCTGCGACGCGTCCAGTTCCATCCGAACGCGGCATCAGGCGTTGCGAGACGACACCCGCAAGAACGTTTGCGAGTTGAGCCCGAATCTGATCTTGTTGCTCTGACGGGAAAACATCGATGATCCGGCTGACTGTCGAGGCAGCCGTCGACGTATGGACCGTTGCAAAGACGAGGTGACCAGTTTCTGCTGCTGTCACGGCGGTCGCGATCGTTTCAAGGTCTCGCATCTCTCCAAGCAAAATGACATCCGGATCTTGACGGAGCGCTGACCGTAATCCAGTCGCAAAGCGCGGCGCATCAATCCCGATTTCCCGCTGATCAATAAGACTTTTATGATGACTATGTAAGTACTCAATCGGATCCTCCAGCGTAATGATCCGTTTATACATCGTCTGATTAATTTCATTGATCATCGCTGCAAGCGTCGTCGATTTTCCGGAACCCGTCGGACCCGTCACGAGAATCAAGCCGTGTGGTTTCGTTAAGAATCGCTTTAAGACAGGCGGCAACGCTAATTGCTCAAGCGTTGGCACCTCGGTAGGAATCGTTCGAAACGCCATCGACAAAGCGCCCCGTTGGTAAAAACAGTTGACCCGGTACCGGGCGACACCGGTCACACCGAACGAAAAATCGATATCCCGGTCCTGCTTCAGCTGTTGATACATTTCTTCCGTGATCAACGACTGAACAAATCCATCAATGATGATCGGTTTCATCTTTTCTGTTCCAAACGGTGTCAACGTTCCGTTGATCCGAAAGACGGGCGGTGATCCCGCCGTCAAGTGAACATCGGATGCGCCTCGCTCTTTCGACGAACGTAAAATATCTTCGATTTGTGCCCGTTCGATCGTACTGTTCATTCTGAAATCACCGTCCGTAAAATCTCTTCTGTCGTCGTAATCCCATCTGCGACTTTGGTTAGACCATCTGCAAGCAGGAACCGTTGACCTTGTTCCTTGACATACGCTGTGATATCACTTTCCGTCGATTGGTTCATGATCATCCGACGTAACACTTCGTCGACCATGATGACCTCTTGAATCGCAACCCGTCCGCGGTACCCCGTCATATTACAAGACGAGCAACCACGTCCACGCATGACCGTTGTCGCTTCAATTCTCTCTTGATCAAATAACTCTTGCTCTCGTTTTGAAATCGGATGGACTTCGCCACAATCACGACAAACACGGCGAACGAGTCGTTGTGCAATCAATCCACTGACAGAAGCAGCTACGAGGAACGGTTCCACTCCCATGTCGATCAATCGCGTAATCGAACTAACGGCAGAGTTCGTGTGCAAAGTCGAAAGAACCAAGTGTCCTGTCAGCGAGGCACGAATCGAAATCTCAGCCGTCTCAATATCTCGAATCTCCCCGACCATGACGACGTTCGGATCCTGACGAAGGATCGAGCGAAGACCACTCGCAAACGTCAAACCAATCTTCGCATTGACTTGAACCTGGTTGATCCCATCGACCTGGTACTCGACTGGATCTTCGACAGTGATGATGTTGCGCGACTCGTCATTCAACTCATTTAAGGCGGCATACAACGTCGACGATTTCCCGGAACCGGTCGGACCAGTAATCAAGATAATCCCGTTCGGACGCTTCAACATCTCCCGGAACTGTGCTTCATTCCGCGAACTAAAACCGATTTTTGAAATCGAGATGTTCGAGTTCGAGCTGTCAAGAATCCGGATAACGACCTTTTCACCGTAAACGGTCGGCAAGGTCGAGACACGGAAATCATATGGTAATCCGTTAAAGACATATTTAATCCGTCCATCCTGTGGCAAGCGTGACTCGGTGATATCTAGTTCACTCATGACCTTGATCCGGGTCGTCAGAATGCTTTGGATCTGTTTCGGATAGTTGTTCTCCGTTCGTAATTCTCCATCAATCCGGATTCGGATCGTCATCGACGTTTCCTGTGGATCCATATGAATATCTGATGCACGCTGGGCAATCGCGTTCTCTAAAATTTGATTGACGAGCCGGATGATGGGTGCATCTTCGCGTGTCACGACATCACGGGATTGATCCGACTCCATCATGTCATCGGATTCGAGTGGCTCCCGTAACGACGAATCAATGTCGTAGTATTTCAGAATCGTTCGTCTGATTTCGTCACGCGTCGCGATTCCGACATCGATTGATAGACCGGTCTGCATCCGCAAATCATCGATCGCGATCAAATCCATCGGATCCGCCATGGCGATGAATAGACGATTTCCTTCCCGGTAGACCGGGACGAGCGTATGTCGCTGTGCGAGGTCTTTTGAAATCAGTTTCGTGACAGCGACGTCAACTGGATAGTTGTACAGCTGGATGATCGGAATCTTCAATTGGTGATGTAGCGCCTCTAGTAATTGTTGTTCCGTCAAGTGACCAAGTCGAAGGAGTGCATCCCCGAGTTTTTCGGTCGATCGTTTAACCGTCAACGCCTCTTCGACTTGTTGCTCCGTCACGAGGCTTTCTTCGATCAACATTTCCCCTAAACGTTTTCGTTTCATTGCCATTTAACGTGTCATCCTTCCGCGTGCCATGTTTCTTCTTCCTCTAACACATCCGGTTTTTGATGTTTTTCATCCATTACACTCGTCACTGCTGCCGTCAACAGACATAGGACGACAATTCCGACGAGGACGAGTGGGTTCGTAATCCAGTCGAGCTGGATGCTGAAGTAGATCAACGTTACGATCAAAATTGCCGCAACGGATAAAATCGCTTTCGTCGTCACGGTCGTCACGTAAGGAATCGTCACCGCAAACATCAGACCACAGATGATCGTCGCTAGACCGATAATGATACCGAGTTCAATTGCTATCGTCGTCCAGTTCATCTTTTTTCCTCCTTCTTATCCAACAGGTTCCCCTGTTGTTTCACCTTCTACTGGTGAAGCAGGATCACCCGTTTCATTACTATCTGGTGTGTCGGGTGTCGTCGGACTTGTCGGAGACGTTGGTGTATCTGGCGTCTCGACGCCATCTGTCTGCGGCTCATCCGTTGTTTGGTCATTATTTGTATCCGTTGAATCATTGGAATCATTCGTATCTGTCGAATCATCGGAGTTCGTGTCGTCTTCCGGTTCAGGTACGACGACAGGTGCTTGTTCTTCTTGACTACTCTTTGTGACGATTGCCGGGATGGCGCTGTAGAAATCAAGAGACAATAACTGCTTCTTCTCCCCTTGAGCCGTCTTCGTCACGCGATAGACTTCAATCGATTTCCCTTCTTCTCCCGCTTGTGTATCACTCGTCGTTCCTGCCGTGAGCGTTGCAGAATAACGTGTGATCGTCCGGAATGGAATCATTTTTTCGCCTTCAAGGACGGTCGTGACCGTTTCTTTGAACGGTGTGCCTCGCAATTCAAGCGTGACATCGCTTCCGTTTTGGGTCGCAATGACACGATAGATGGATGCTTGTGTATTACGAACGGCAAAATCTGTTTTTTCGTCAATTTTGACATCGTATCCCAGTGTGACGCCGTCTGGTAATGCCGCATGCGGCATCCGTTCGACGATTTCAAATGGCGTTTTTGCAAACAATTCGTATAACTTGCTACCGACATACGATCCCGCGACTGCATCCATACCGTACGTCTTGACATTCATCAATTGTCCCGGCTTGATTTCCACATTCATCATTGCTGTGATCATCTGTTCTTCAGCAGCAGAACGCGTCGAGAACGAAACCGTTGAAACGACCTCACCTGTTGGATCGACTGCAGCATCCGATTGAGCAGGATCAAAGTTTCCTTCCTGTAACGTTTTGCTCGTATCGATTAACCATGTCTTAAAGGTAACGAGTTGCTCATCCGAGTAACTGATTGGCTGCGTCGCTAGAAAATTCTCAAGCGACGCTTCATCTACCGTCACCATCAAGTCTCCGCCTTTTTTCAAAGAAGCTTTTTTGACAGAATCAGCGGCGTTGATCGTCACGACTTCTGTTGGAATCGGTGTCGTCTCTTCTCCCGTTCCAGTCGTCAGCGGCGCTTTCTTCGTCCACTCCGTAATCGCTTTCTCAACTTTCGATTGTGCTTCCTTTCGATCCATGCCACTGACTGGAACCGATCCAATCCGTGCCGTCTCAGAAAACGTCGTCGGTGCCGTTGCTTTACCGGCAAAGGAAATCAAGGCAAACGATGGTACGTAAATCAGAGCTATTAGTACAAGGAGTAAAAGTGTATGTATAACAAAACGCTTCGGATTAATCATCATCTGTTTCCTTTCTGTATGAATTTAATCATTTCAGGTGCCTAGTATTTCCATTATAATGAATATTATGATGAAACATAAGTCCTATCCTGACAAATCCTTTCATGATCTGTGAATAGGTGCTGTTTTTGATTTTCTAGAAAATCATTTAGGATCTTTCATCCTCATCTATCATGAAGTAGAGGTGAATCCATGCAACGCGAGCAAGGCGGTTTTTCGCTAATCGAAGTATTAGTCAGTATTACGATCTTATCTATCATATCGGTCTCTCTGATCAGCATTTTTTCTCAGTCACTAGCTGCCTCACGCGACAGTACAGAGTTGACGTTTGCGAATTATTTGGCAAAAAACGCAACCTCTTATATCAAGCGAGAAGCTTTAGAAGCGACAAGTGATGAACCCTTCGCCTTCAGTTCTCTATCTACACAGGCAGACAAAGCTACTTATCTGAATGGAAAATATGTCATTCCAGAGCCTACGTCTCCTTCTTGTGAACTATCGGCTATTTGCTCATCAATCTTTACTAATCCTGAAATCAATAATATTGCCTTTGAAGTCAAATACAGTGTGACTCCTCGGAAACTCGAAGGAGTCGTTAATCCGAATCTTCTGGACCTCCATGTATTCGTTTACATAGAAGGAACAACTGAACCGATTACATCATTGAAAGGATCGATTACGAATGCGACGCTCAATCAAAGTTTTCCGACAACAAAATGACGGCTTCTCGCTCGTCGAACTACTCGTCGCCATCGTCATCGCCTCGATTTTCAGTGCTGTCATCCTGACGGTATTCATCTCTGGTACGAAAAGCTTTCGGGCAACAGGAATCATCAGTGAACTGCGTAGTGAAGCTGATAGCCGCGTCGGTATCATATTAAATGAAATCGGTGGATTTGATGCAATCCGAATCGATGAAGCAAAACAGCTATCGTTTTATAAAAGAACACTTCCTGTCTTAAACGCCGACACCGGTCTACTTGAACGCGCCAGTGGATTTGAACCTTTTAACGCAACAGAAGAAGCATCTTCTTCAGAGAAGGAAGTGACACCAGTTCGTTATACGTTCGCAGAACAAACTTTAGACAGCACCGAACTAACGTACGAATCGACACCACAGTCGATCGACGACCAAACGGAATTACTTCAAACTTTTAAGTTATCGAGTCCCGAGTATCAAACCATTACATCAGGAACATATCCGGGGCGCTATGTCATTCACGGGATTTTAACGATTACAACTACGATTCAATCGACAGATCAAGAAGAAGTCCAGACCTTCACGAGTACGATTGGATTTTAACTCAGAAAGGAACACGGTATGCGTAAATCCGAACAAGGCTATACATTACTTTTCGTTCTTGTGACTTTAACCGTCCTGTCCGTTCTCGCTGTTGCGACGATTGGCATCAGTTTACAGTCAACTCGCCTAACCGAAATCCGCGAGACGGATATCGATGTCGAGACGACGACACAAAATGATCTTGATTTAGCAGTCGCCTCCCTCCAAAACATTGTTTCAAAGACGACCGGGACTTCACCAACGACTTCTTCTCAAGCATTGTTTGAGAATCTCGACAGTTCTATCGTCTTACCTTTAAAAACAATCGTTCCGAACGTGACCGTCAAGCTAAATGAAGCCGCATCGAACGTTCGTGTCAAAGCGCTTGATTTAACAGCGACAGTTTCAAAACAAAAAGGCGATCAGCCGGCAATCAAAAAAACGTATCGACAACGTGTTTATTTGTCTGCGATTCCTAGTTTTTTGTACTATACGTTAGGTTCAGATGATCAAGTCATCTTAAATGGCGCTCCCTTGATCGAAGGTAATATTTTTTCCCGCAACGCTCTGCAAGCAACTGCGACCCCGATATTTAAATACAACGACGAGGATGGAATCTTCACTAATACAAAAGCACTTCCTTATATCGCAGGTCAGGTACGCGTTTTTCAAGAGAAGAATCAGCCATTACTGAAGTGCGGAGATTACCTTGTGTGTGATAAAACGATTTTTGATCCTAAAGGTGAGACAGAATTAGTATCAACGAAAGAAACACTCGTTCCGTTCGATTTCGATTATGCGTTGAACGATTTTCTGAAACTACCGGTGAATACGCCTCTTACACAAGTCGCGTCTACATTAAAAAATTCCTCGATTCCGCAGTCTATACTAACAGGACCTTTTTTAACAGAACTTGATACGAAGCGACAAATGATTAGTCCAGCATTAAACACAGGTAATACCGTGACGTTGACAGATGATCTTGTTCAGGAAACACTCGAACCTTTAATCATTAACGGGAATTTAACGATTTCTTCTTTGAACCCTTTGACCCAACCGCTTGAAATCAAGCGTCCTCTCATCGTTCTTGGCAACTTACTGATTCGAGGAAATGTTGGGTTTGCAACGACGATTTATGCGACCGGGACGAGTCGCCTGGATGACGCAAACATTCAAGGGCTGACTTCAACAGCTAAACAAAATACATTGATTTTACTCAGTAAAGGAAATCTCGTTATTAACCGCGTCAATAAATTTTCGACGCCTCAAACGACTACACCTGATTTAAATGCCTTTCTATATAGTGATGACAATCAAAAAAATACGATTTACTCTGTAGGTTCGACGATGAATGTACGCGGTGGCATTTTTACGAAGGGTAATCTAGAAGTCAACGCCTATCGTGGAAAATTGGATTTACCAGAAAATGCGTTTCCTGCAAACGTAAGAGAACTCGAAAAACTGATGGTCGCTAACAAATCATCTGACTTTGAAGCATCCCGTCTACGCATGGCGTATGATGCGACGGTATTAAAAAATCCAACCGCATTACTTCCACTCAATCGAGCAGTTCAATTGTATGTCGAAACACCAAAGCGCGTTCAACCGTAACACACATAAAAAAGAGTCATTCGTCTCAGGCGAATGACTCTTTTTTCTAGAATTTTGTTGCTCGGTATTCCTTAGCGAGCTTTTTCACCTTTTTGCTTTCTACCGTTGCTCCGCTCTGTTCTAACATGGCGTACAAATCTTTTCGATTTTGTTTGACCGTTTCATAGACCGGTTTCTCTTTCCCACGATTCGAATCAGCTCCTGCTTCTAACAACAGTTCAATCGCTGCCTCATTTTGATCCAGTGTCGCATAAAAGAGTGGTGTATGCCCAAAGTCATCCATCCGATTGAGCTCTTTTTTAGACGCTTCTTTTATCAAAAGAGCATACGCATCAATCGATCGATTTACACTCGTCGCAACATGAAGAACTGACTGACCTTGTGCATTCAGTCGACTAATTTTTGCACCTTTCGCCAACCATGCTGAGACTGTACTCCGCGGCGCAAATTGCGCCGCATAAAACCAGTTCGCTTTATTTTTTACGGTCTGCTCATCAAGAAGGAGTTTTGCTTTGTCAAAAGCGAGTGTTTCCTGGAATTGACGAATGTAACGATTTTTCTCCTTTGTTGATAAAGAAGCGTCTTTTAATGCGTTCGCAAGTCGTCCTGGTTTTTCTGAACGCAGTCCTTGTTCCAATGCTGCTTGTTGATTCGCTTTTATAACGTACGCCGCTCCCCCGATTCCAATAATGATTAAAATCAAGAGTACGACAATGATTCGTCTGCGTTTCATATATAGCGTCCCCACTTCTTAATAAACATCTCCATCCAAGTCTGACGTACCTGATTCAGAACCGATCGTCACCTTGAATGTCGTCGTTAGTGGTGTTTTTTGATTGTCTTTCATGACTTCGAGCACATCTTTGTTTTCTTTTAATGCCGTTACCTTGATACGTGCCACACCTGGACGAAGTGGTTGTAGCGCTTGTCCTGTTGGATCAATTTTGACGTATTCCTTACCCTGAAGCACTTCCAACCGATAGAAGCGTTCCGTCGTCGTCACTGGGAACCAGCGCAGAATCGGTGATTTCTTATCATCTTTCATCGTCATCGCGATATCATCGGCTGTCAGATTAAGTGGATTCTCACGTACCCGTACGAGCGTCTTCGCTACTGTATCTGGGAAATCTGTCAATGTAAGTAGCGCTTCGACCGGTCCGTTTGGTGTGCCGGATTTACCTGTGATCGTATAACCCGATGCCGTCTGTTTCAATTCAATTGCATTACTAACAGTCGAAGTCGTAAATGGTAATGGATAGTTCGGTTTAAATATCGCTGTCACATCTTGGTTCGATCCGACCCACAGTTCAAGATTACTTGGCGAGACGGATAATTCTGGCAACTTGACTTGAATCGTGTACTCTGGCGACTGTGCAAGATAAGTAGAGCTTCCAGCTGTCGCAGGGACGACCGCTTTGACCGTGACCGTTCCTGGCGTCTTTCCTGTCAGCTCCAACGTATTTTTAGTTAAGCCATTCGTCGTCACACGAGAATCGTTCGTTATAATCCATTGAATCGGTGTGTTTCGTCCTGATACCATCGAAGCAATTCCTAACATTGATTTTGTCTCTCCAACATATAATGTCTCCGGTATATTTTGAACGGTTAGTCCTCCAAATACATCATTGATGACGAGTTCTGAAGTCGCTGTCAACTCTTTACCGTTTCCGACTGGAACAACGAGTTTAATCTGTGTCGTTCCGACTTTTTTCGGTTTGATGACACCAGCCTCATCAATCGATGCGATTTCCGAATCCACAATCGACCATTTTAACGTGCCATATTGACTGCCTGAAGGATTAATTTCTGGCAAGACTTTATAAGATGGTGTCGTGATATCCATCTTAACGGACGGAATCTTCGCACTGGTCGCAAAGGATGGTGTCAGTGCATAACCAATCGTCGGAAAAGCTTGTGGATCATTTGTGACGGTTGTCGATTTATCTTTCCCATTCTTTTTATCACGATAAATATTTTTTATTGATGTCAACGTGTTGTCTTTTTTATCGAGTAAATGGACTCCTGCGGCATCTTTCGCACGTACTTTGACAGTAAACGTGACTTCCGATTGATTCGCAATCCATTCCCCCTTATGAACACCTGAGATCGCCTCATCGTATTCGATATCCGGTAGTCTCCCTTTTATCGTCTGACCAGTTATATTCGTTCCTGTCAGCCCCGTCGTTGAGAGTATCTCAAGGTTACTAGGAAATTGTTCATTGAACAGGATGTTTTCCATCGTCACTGAAAATTGTCCCATGATATATCCATTATTCCCGATTGCATCTTTTTGCATCATTGGAGAAGTCTTAACCGTATACGTGATGTCCGCTGTTTCCCCTTTCGGAATTGTTGCCGGATCAATCGAGCGTGACAAGACGAATGGGGCGGAGGCAGCTGGACGAACGACTTGAACAGTCCTAGTCTCAATCGTCTTCGCACCACGTTGATCTTCTGCTTCAATTCGAATCGTTACGCTCGTTTTTCCTGTGAGCTTCGATTCAAAAGATTGGCTGACAAAAGAATTATTTTTCAACTTATTGTTTTCAAAGACTTTTTCATCATCGATATAGATTCTTGTTTTCAGCTCACGATCTTGAAGATCATAGTCGTTTACTTGATATGAGATTGCCAGAGGCTCATTTTCAAGATAACTTGATTTATCAGATGGTAGAACGTTTTTGATTAAAGGTTTATGATTAGCACCGGTGAAGGCACGATACATTGTATTCGTAAATAAGTTCCGCTCCCCTACATCAGGAAAAGAAGAAGTATGTCCAGCACCTGAATAAGTTATATTTCCTTTAGTGTACATGTAGTAGTGATTTCGAGCATCTCCTACCGTTCTACCAGTATCTGTACTTGTTTCTGTTTCTTTAATGTTATACCAAGGGATTAGATCTGGTTGCTCTAAGTCAAGAGCAAAGTACTGATTATGTGTTTGTGCAATCGAAATCTCATTGTCTAAAGCAAATGGATACGATGTCATTTGTCCTTCATTTTGACGAATAGCTTTTGTGGATCTTTTAGGTGCGCCAAATCCCATGTTCGTATAGTAGGTTTGACCTGACGTTGCAGCATAGTCTGATTCCCAACGTGTTGGAGAATTCGTTACTTTCGATCTAAAGATAGTATCGTGTGTCAACATTAAACCTTGGCCAGTATTCGTAAATGATTTAATTTTATCGAAAGCCGAACTAGTAAGACTAGCTGTGCCATACGTATCTTGAAATCCAAAGATCAACATGTCATATGAAGTATTTAAATCTTTCAAAATCGCTTCGCTCGAAAATTTTGCTGAATCTATAACATCTAATTTGAAATTATAAAAATCACTTTTACTTAGATTCTCTCCAGTTAAATCCGTCAAAAGAGAACCTTTCAAACTCGTTCCAAGAACTTGTAGTACTTTCGCTTCAGCTAACTGGTCTTTCATTAAAAAGCTACCTGTCTTGTAATCCGTCAATCCATTACTTTTGGTGACTCGAACCATCCATTGTCTTGGTCCAGTGTAACTCGGAACGTCAAATGTATAGGTAAGTTTTCCATTAGCTACTGCTGATAATTCATCGACTTTTTCTGATTCATCAAACTGATCGTTACTGTCAAAATCGATATAAAGCGTTGCTGTTGTATCAATCGTAGACTGATCAAGTACATAACTAAACTCAATTGGTCGATTCGGTACAGCGATTGAGCTGATGGTCGCCAATGTGCTTCCATCTTGTTTTACTGTCACACTCGAAATACGGGGGCGGATATTAATTTTTTGCTTCAATGAGTTAATGACATCATTAATATTTTCGTAAGAAACAGTTGCTTGCGTCGATACGTAGTTTTTCAAGACCTTCGAGAAATTACTTTGGTCATGCGTGAAAACATCTTTATGCAAATACACTGGTAACCCTTTTCGGACATACGCATTTAGGATTTCATTACTTTTTAGTCGTGTAATATCATTTTCGATTTTACTTGTATTATGATTTTTTTATCAAACTCAGATAATTTAATTGAATATTTCTCTTGATCATTACTATTGATTGATGGATCAAAAACAATCGCATCAAACGCTCCATCTAACGGGAAACGCGAGGCGTTAAGTTCCTTGACTGTCATCTTTTTAACGTCAAAACGCACTGAATCAAGTCCAGTCAATAGCGAAGTGATATTCGTTTTCGGATTAATTCGATTTATTGTCGACCATTCATCACGAATCTCTAAAACCTTAAACTTTTCACCGGTTGCCGCTTTGGAATGTGGCTCATGTATATACGTAAAACTCGAAAAAATCAGTAAGATGGCTAAGGCTAGACGGACCCACTGTTTCATCATTTATCGTCTCCTCATCGTATCATTGAAATATGGGACTATACTCCCCCATTTCATTATAACGAGAGAATGCGAATTTTCCCTATTTTGTAAAAATAGAAGCGTAATAATGACGTACTTCACTAATGAAATAGAGTGATCCCGTCACGACGTATGTCCGGTCTATCTCTAATTGATCGAAGAACGCTTCGACCGTCGTTACATTGGCGCCTTCTTGCTTTAACTCATCGAGTGTCCGCGCTCGTGGAAAATCAAATGTCGTTTCATAAATATCCGGTGTAATGCTACGTAACTGCGTAAGCATCGCCGTCCGGTCTTTGTCACGCAAAATCGAACAGAGCAACGTCACGGGTTTTGATTCTTCCTTTAACCGTTCAACAAGTGCCGTGATGCCTTCCGGATTATGTGCACCATCGAGAATGATTCGTGGTTTGCGCGAGATGATCTCAAACCGTCCCGGATGTTTTGCTTCCCGTAATCCTTTTCGGATCGCCGCTTTCGACCATCCGAGTCGTCGCGCACAGATGACGGCATTTGCCGCATTATGGACTTGATGATGACCTTCGAGACCTAAGCGGGTCTCCGGAATCCCATCATATGTCGCCCAGGTCCCCGTCTCTTTTAAGCGGTAACGAATGATCGCTTCCTGACTCCATTTCAACGTCGCATTTCGATCCCCGCAATACGCCATTAACGGCACCGTCAACTCTTCCTGCAGTTTCCCGGCAATGACCGGCGTCCCTTGTTTGATGATGCCGAACTTCTGTAAAGCGATCTCTTGGAGCGTATCTCCGAGAATCGCTTGGTGATCGTGCCCGATCGACGTGATGATCGCTGCGACCGGCTTCTTGAAGACGTTCGTCGAATCATACAACCCACCGAGTCCGACTTCATAGATGACGAAATCGGGACGAATCTGATCAAAATAATAGAAGGCAAGTCCCGTCAATGCCTCGAACTCAGTGACTGTACCAAGTGCTGGATCGATGTGCCCGATGGCCGCTTGAACGGCAATCGCAGCTGTGACGAGATCATCTTCTGCAATCGGGACTCCGTTCAACATGATCCGCTCCTCGAACTGAATGATATATGGCGACGTGAACGTTCCGATTCGTAACCCTTCTGCAATCCCCATCTCACGTAAGAACGCGACCGTCGATCCTTTTCCGTTCGTACCGGCGACATGAATCGTTGGAATCGCATCCGGGTCAATCTGTAATTCCAGTAACATCGCCTGCATCCGTTCAAGACCTGGTTTGACGCCGAATGCTAGTAAGCTCGATAACCAATCCAATACATCTTCTCGCGTCCTCATGCTGTTCGCTCCTTTAAAAAAAGTGGCTCAAGGAGACTTGAGCCACTGCTGTAATTAGTGTGAGAGTTCGTTGATGCGCGCTTCGACAGCTTGACGTTTTTCCGTATAATCAAGTGCCTTCGCTTTTTCTTCATCAATGACATGTGCTGGTGCTTTGCCGACGAAGCCAGGGTTGTTGAGTTTTTTCTCGACCCGTTCGACTTCTTTCGTATACTTGACGAGTTCTTTATTCAAGCGCGCGATTTCTTCCTCGATGTTGATCAAGTCCGCGAGTGGGATGAACAATTCTGCTCCCGTTACGATCGCACTCATCGCTTTTTCTGGCGCCGGCATCTGTTCTTCGATCCGGAGTTCAGACGCGTTCGTGAACTTTTGCAAGTACGAGCTGTTTGACGACAAGTCGTCTTGAACACGTGCGTCATTCGTCGAGATAAACAGTTGGATCTGTTTCGACATCGGTGCGTTCACTTCCGCGCGGATGTTACGAACCGAACGGATGACGTTCTGAACTGCTTCGAATGCTGGAACAGCTTCCGGGAAGTCGAGTGATGCCTCGCGTGTTGGCCATGCAGCACGTGTGATCGTCTCGCCTTCATGCGGTAAGTGTTGCCAGATCTCTTCCGTGATGAACGGCATGAATGGATGCATCAGACGCATGATCCGGTCGAGCGTATAGGCAAGAAACGAACGCGTCGTCTGCTTCGCTGCTTCATCTTCCCCGTTGAGCGGTAATTTCGCCATCTCGATGTACCAGTTACAGAAGTCTTCCCAGATGAAGTGATAGAGAATGCGTCCTGCTTCACCAAACTCATATTTATCCGACAGACGTGTCACATCGTCGATCGTCGTCTGTAAGCGTGTCAGAATCCACTTATCTGCGAGTGACTTCTCGCCTGTCAAATCGATCTGATCAAACGTTAGACCATCCATGTTCATCAAGGCAAAACGGCTTGCGTTCCACAGTTTGTTCGAGAAGTTCCATGTTGCTTCGATTTTTTCCCAGTAGAAGCGGAGGTCGTTCCCTGGCGTCGATCCTGTCGTTAGGAACCAACGAAGTGAATCGGCACCATACTTCTCAATGACATCCATCGGGTCGATTCCGTTCCCGAGGGATTTCGACATCTTGCGTCCTTCCGAATCACGAATCAATCCGTGGATCAAGACGTCTTGGAATGGACGTTGTCCTGTGAATTCGTACGATTGGAAGATCATCCGTGATACCCAGAAAGCGATGATGTCATAACCCGTAACGAGTGTCGACGTAGGGAAGTATTTTTGATAATCCGCTGCGTCCGTGTTCGGCCAGCCCATTGTTGAGAACGGCCAAAGCGCTGACGAGAACCATGTATCGAGAACATCGTTGTCTTGCTCCCAGTTCTCGATATCGGCTGGTGCTTCCTTACCAACATAAACTTCTCCTGTTTCTTTATGGTACCAAGCTGGAATCCGGTGTCCCCACCAGAGTTGACGGCTGACACACCAGTCACGGATGTTTTCCATCCAGCGCACGTACGTGTTTTCAAAGCGTTGTGGAACGAAATTGACCTTGTCTGGTCCTTGTTGCTCCTCGAGTGCTTTTTGCGCAAGTGGTTCCATCTTGACGAACCATTGGAGTGAAAGATACGGCTCAACGATCGCATCTGAACGTTCCGAATGACCGACAGAGTGTAAATGTGGCTCGATTTTGATCAGAACACCTGCTGCTTTTAAATCTTCAACGATTTGTTTCCGGCATTCGAAACGATCCATGCCTTCGTATTTACCGGCGTTCTCGTTCATCGTTCCATCTTCGTTCATGACGAGGACACGTGGTAACTCGTGACGGTTACCGACTTCAAAGTCGTTCGGGTCGTGGGCTGGTGTAATCTTAACGACACCTGTACCGAACTCCATATCGACATAGTCATCGGCAACGATCGGAATCTCGCGACCAACGATTGGTAACGTGATCGTTTTTCCGACGAGGTGAGCATAACGCTCATCCTTCGGGTTCACGGCAATCGCTGTATCACCGAGCATCGTCTCCGGACGTGTCGTCGCTAGTTCAACGTGACCTGAACCGTCCGTTAGTGGATAGCTGAAGTGATAGAACGCACCTTCGATATCCTTGTAGATGACTTCGATATCCGAGATCGCTGTTTTCGTCGCTGGATCCCAGTTAACGATGTATTCGCCGCGGTAGATCAAGCCTTTTTCGTAAAGTTTCACGAAGACTTCTTGAACCGCTTCCGACAATCCTTCGTCAAGCGTGAAACGCTCACGTGAGTAATCGAGTCCAAGACCGAGTTTTGCCCATTGTGCACGAATCGTTGATGCGTACTCTTCTTTCCATGCCCATGATTGCTCGAGGAATTTCTCGCGCCCCATTTCAAGACGTGATTGTCCTTCTGCCCGCAGTTTTTGTTCGACTTTTGCTTGTGTTGCGATACCGGCATGGTCCATTCCCGGTAAGTAAAGGACGTCAAACCCTTGCATCCGCTTCATCCGTGTTAGCATGTCTTGTAACGTCGTGTCCCACGCGTGACCAAGGTGCAATTTACCTGTGACGTTCGGTGGTGGAATGACGATCGTGTACGGCTCTTTTTCTGGATCCTGATCGGCTTTGAAATAGTCACCTTTCACCCAAAAGTCGTACCATTTTTCTTCCGTTGCCTGTGGATCATACTTCGTTGGCATTGATAATTCCTGCATCCTGATCGCTCCCTTTTTGTCCATAATAAAAACGGCTTCTCTCGTCCTATGCTAAGGACGAAAGAAAGCCGTTGCTTTTTTCCGCGGTACCACCTTAGTTCATCCAAAATCGGATGCCCTCGAGCCACGTAACGTGTGGAGGACGGATATCGCTCGTAAGACTCACGATATCAGCTCGTGGGGTGACCTTCCTCCTGTTCGCCCGTCACATCTTTCAGCCAAGGATGTGTTCTCTACACCGGTACGAATACAGGACTACTCTTCCCGTCATCGCTGTTGCCATTTTCTTCTTTACTCATTTTAGCCGAGAGTTCAAGTAATCGTCAAGAACTGCTTAACGACCAAATTCAACTTGGAGTTCTTGGAATGTCAATTCGACGGCTTCGATCGTCTGCTCGATGTCTTCGTCCGTATGGGCGATCGACAGGAAGAGACCTTCGAATTGTGACGGTGGTAAGAAGACACCACGCGCCGCCATCTTTTGATAATACGAACGGAACATCTCAAGGTTCGACGTTTTCGCTTTTTCGAAGTTCGTAACACGTTCATCCGTGAAGAAGACACCGAACATCGCGCCTGCACGGTTCGTCGTCAGCGGAATGTTGTATTTCGATGCAGCGTTCAGGTAGCCTTCTGACAAACGGCTCGCTTTCCGGTCGAACTCTGCATAGTGTTCTGGTTTCAATTGTGTCAATGTTGCTAGACCCGCTGCCATCGCGAGTGGGTTCCCGGATAACGTACCTGCTTGATAGATTGGACCTTGTGGTGCGATCTGTTCCATGATGTCCCGACGTCCGCCGTAAGCACCGACTGGCATTCCGCCGCCGATGACTTTACCGAGACACGTGATGTCTGGTGTAACACCGAAGTGCCCTTGTGCACAGTGGAATCCAACTCGGAAACCGGTCATGACTTCGTCAAAGATCAATAAGGCACCGTTTTCCGCCGTGATCTCCCGTAAGCCTTCGAGGAATCCTGGCTCTGGTGGTACGAAGCCCATGTTCCCAGCAGCCGGTTCGACGATGACACCAGCGATATCGTCGCCGTGTTTTTCAAACGCGATCCGGACAGCGTCCAAATCGTTGTACGGAACCGTCAGCGTCATGCTCGCGATTTGCGCAGGAACTCCTGGTGAATCTGGTAGTCCGAGTGTCGCGACACCTGAACCCGCTTTGATCAAGAGCGAGTCACCGTGACCATGGTAACAGCCTTCGAACTTGAGGATTTTCGTCCGACCTGTATAGCCGCGTGCGAGACGAAGGGCAGCCATCGTCGCTTCTGTCCCTGAGTTGACCATCCGAACGACTTCGACTGACGGTACCCGACTGATGACGACTTCCGCCATCGCTGATTCGATTTCCGTTGGTGTCCCGTAGCTCCAGCCACGTGTTGCTTGTTCTTGGATCGCTGACGTGACGATTGGATCGGCATGACCGAGAATCATTGGTCCCCATGACAAGACGTAATCGATATACTCTTTTCCGTCGATATCATAGAGCTTTGATCCTTTCGCATGATCTGCGAAAATCGGTGTCATCCCGACCGATTTATAAGCACGGACCGGACTGTTGACACCACCCGGCATGAGCGGGAGTGCCCGCTCGAATGCTTCTTTTGATTTTGAGTTCTGGTTAATTAAGCTCATTTCGACCCCTCCAGGTAACGACAAATGTCTTTTGCGAAATAGGTGATGATTAAATCAGCACCTGCTCGTTTAAAGCCAAGCATCGTCTCAAGGACGATTCGTTCTTCGTCGATCCAGCCGTTCAAGGCAGCGGCTTTGACCATTGCATACTCACCTGATACGTTATACGCGACAATTGGTAGATCGATTCGCTCGCGCACATCACGAATGATATCCATGAACGCAAGTGCAGGTTTGACGATCATGAAGTCAGCTCCTTGATCGACGTCCGCTGTTGCTTCGCGGAACGCTTCGCGACGGTTTGCTGGATCCATTTGATAACCTTTCCGGTCGCCTTCTCCCGGTGCCGAATTCGCTGCATCACGGAATGGACCGTAATAAGCAGACGCATATTTAACACCATAGCTCATGACCGGAATATGGCTGAAGCCATTCTCGTCTAATCCTTGACGAATCGCTGCGACGAATCCGTCCATCATCGATGATGGCGCGATGACGTCGGCACCCGCTCGAGCTTGTGAGATCGCTGTCTTGACGTGAAGCGGTAATGACGCATCATTATCGACCGTACCGTCGGCGACAATCCCACAGTGACCTGTCGACGTATATTCACATAAGCATGTGTCAGCGATGACCGTTAGCTGCGGGGCAACCTTCTTGACGAGACGTGTCGCTTCTTGAACGATCCCGTGATCGTGAAACGCACCTGATCCTTGCTCGTCTTTCAAGTGGTCATGCGGAACACCGAATAAGATAACAGATTCGATTCCGAGTGCGACGACTTCTTCAATCTCAGCCGTCAGATGATCAAGTGATAAGTTGAAGACGCCAGGCATCGAGCTGACTTCGCGTTTAATATCTTCGCCTTCAGCGACGAAAATCGGATAAATCAAATCTGATTTATGCAACTGGTTCTCGCGGACGAGTGACCGGAGTGATGCGGTATGGCGCAAACGACGGTGACGTGCGTATTCTAATGTGTTCATGCTGATTCCTCCTCAATGATACGATCAATCATGCCGTCTACCGTGAATTCACGGGCGACATGGATCGGTTGAAGTCCGGCTGCTTTTGCTGCTTGCTCCGTGATTGTCCCAATGACGATGAACGTCGTCTGCGGGAATAGTGGAGCAATCGCTTCGACAGCGGAAGGACTCTGCAGTCCAATATAGGTGGCAGTTCTGACAAGTGCTTCAGGTAGCCGACGGGTGACAGTTTCATACGTGATGATATCTTCGATCGTATATCGATTCAGTTTTCGTAACTGATCGACCGGCGCTTTCCGCGATCGGTTCCCTCGCGCAAAAACGATATGATCGCCGTTAGACAAGTGTGGTCCCAGTTCTGCGACGAGTGCGTCTCCTGTAAAGGTCGACGGACAGAAGTCGGCTGTTCGACCGTACTTCGCAAGTGCATCTGCCGTCTTTCGTCCGACGACCGCGATACGCGTTGCTGCTAATTCAGGCAACGCATCAGCAATCCGGTGGACACCATTCGGACTCGTCACGATGAGCCAATCAATTCCCTTCGGTAACGTAAACGAAACCGGTCGCGTTTCAATGACAGGATAATGCACTGACTCGATCGCGACGGCGCGCAGTCGCGCCATCTGCTCGGTCGTCGGTGGTCGGCTGCCCGTGAAGAGTACCTGCTTACAAGTCATCCGGAAGTGTCGCGAGAATCTCACGACCGCCCGAAGCAAGCAGACGTTCGGCAACATCTTGACCGAGTTGCATCGGGTCAAGACCTGATTCGCGCTCGAGTAGGATTTGCTCTCCATCGACGGATCCAATGAATCCGACGAGTGTCGTTGACAGATCTTCGTTGATCGTTGCAAATCCACCGACCGGAACGTGACAGCTACCTTCGATCGCTGCTAGGAAAGCGCGCTCGGCATAAGCTACTTTTTCTGTCATCTGATCATGGATCAGATGAAGGAGGTCACGTACTTCTTGGTCATGTGCGCGACATTCGATGCCGAGGATTCCTTGACCAACGGCTGGAATCATGTCGTCTGTCGAGAGATATTCCGAAACGACGTCTTCAGACCAACCCATCCGTTGTAGACCAGCTGCTGCAAGCAAAATCCCGTCAAACGAACCGTTCTTTAATTTATCGAGTCGTGTGTCGATGTTTCCGCGAATCGATTCGATTTTTAAATCAGGGCGGAGTTTTAGCAATTGCGACCCACGACGTAAACTGCTCGTGCCGACAACTGCGCCTTCTGGCAAGGAAGCAAGACCTTCGCCTGTTTTCGTGATCAAAGCATCACGCGCATCGACACGCGCTGGTGTTGCACCGATGATGAGACCGTCCGGTAATTCAGAAGGTAGATCCTTCATGCTGTGAACGGCAAAATCGATTTCTTCGTCAATCATCTGCTGCTCGATCTCTTTTACGAATAATCCTTTACCGCCGACTTTCGAGAGCGTCACATCCAAAATGCGGTCCCCTTTTGTGATGATGTTCTTGATTTCGAACTCATACGGCGCGCCGGCTTGTTTCAACTGGTCAATGACCCATTTCGTCTGTGTCATCGCAAGCTTCGAGCTTCGCGATCCAACAATGATTTTTCGCATGCTAAAATCCCCCTGTACAATGATAAAGGGGCGGCACAAGTCCGCCCCATGCATTTTCTATTGTAACACAAATCGTGCTTTGTTCACCGGTTCACAGCTTTTGCAGAAGGTGTCGTCTCTTCTGATGTCATGACGTCATCTTCGAGCCCTTCGAACAAGTCTTCGTTTAATGCAAACGTATCCATGAACTGCGCAATCCGCTCATCGGCATCTGGTTTCGCTGCCGCATCTTTAATATAAGACAACGGTTCACGTAACAACTGGTTGATGATTGATTTCATATGTTTGCCAATGACGGTTTTTTCACGTTTCGACATCTCCGGTAATTTCCGTTCCAAGCTTTGCATCGTTTCTTGTTGAATGCGTAACGCCTGGTCTCGTAATTCCGTGATGATTGGTACGACACCCAGTGTCGTCATCCAACCTTCGAACTCAGCAATCGCCGCTTCAATCCGTTGTTCGATCTTCGCTGCTTCCTTCATCCGTTCCGCCATGTTTTGTTGGACGATCGATGTCAGATCATCGACATCGTACAAATGAACACCTGGCAAGTCACCGACGGTCGGTTCGATGTCGCGTGGTACGGCGATATCGATCAAGAGGAATGGACGATCGTGCCGGAACAGCTGTGCTGCCGCGATGTCTTCGCGTTTGATGATGGCACGTTTTGCACCGGTTGAAGAGATGACGATGTCTGCCCGAAGCAAACCGCACTGCATCTCGTTAATCGAATGTGCCGATCCTTCGAACCGATTCGCGACCTCTTCTGCTTTAGCTAATGTCCGGTTAAAGACCGTGATATCGCGTGCCCCTGCTTCATATAAGTTAAGCGTCGTCAATTCGCCGGTTTCTCCCGCACCGATGACAACGATTGATTTATCTTCAAGCGATCCGAGTAACTGTTCGGCAAGCGTGACAGCAGCAGCACTGACAGAAACGGCATTTTCACCGATTCCAGTTTCTGCGTGAGCCCGTTTGGCGAGCGTGACCGCTTCTTTAAAGAGTTTATTGAAGACCGTTCCTGTCGTTTCAAGCTTCTGCGCCATGAAGAAGCTTGTCTTGACTTGACCAAGGATCTGCGTTTCACCGACGATCATCGAATCAAGTCCACTTGTCACGCGGAACAGATGCTTCATCGCATCGAATCCTTCATGAATGAAGAGATACGGCTCCAGTTCCTCCATCGTCAAACCGAACCAGTTTGCAAGGAAACGTTTTGTATAATACCGTCCTGTATGTGGCTGATCCGTCACGACGTAAAGTTCCGTCCGGTTACATGTCGAGACGATGACACTTTCAAAAATACTTTTTTCATCGCGCAATGCGACGACCGCTCCCTTCATCTCATGCTCCCCAAATGAGACTTGTTCGCGTATTGATACAGGCGCTGTTTTGTTATTCAAGCCGACCACTACGATATGCATGCGCTCTACCCCTTACGTCCAAAGATTTCGTTCCGATCTATCTTTTCGTTCTCTATCCTACATTATAACCATTATAAAAAAGATTCCAATCAATTTATAAACTAAAATGAGTCGAAGTTGTGAAATCTTCTTCATTTTTTTCTCTTCTTCTACCTTATCCCTCTCTCATGAAAATCACAAACCCTCTGCTCCTAAAAAGAGCAGAGGGCTACACTTCACTTCAAGGATTCGGGTGATACTGTCACGTCCGGTACGTCGAGACGTTGCTGACGTAAACGATAGATCCGAGCGATATTTTGAACGACGACTTTTGTAACCGCATAGGTCGGAACCGCTAGGATGACACCAATGATTCCACCGATTTTCCCGGCAACGAGCAAGACGATGATAATCGTCAACGGGTGAACCTTGAGTGTCTTTCCTTGGACATAAGGCGAAATCAAGTTCGACTCGATTTGCTGCGCGACGACGATCGTGATGATCGCATAGACGGCTTTGATCGGATCATCGATGAACCCGACGATTACCGCCGGTACGGCACCGATGTAGGGACCAAGATACGGAATGATATTTGTGACCGTACAGAATAAAGCAAGCAGTAACGCATATTGAATATCAGCGATGAAGAAGCCAATCAATGACATCAGACCGACACAAATCGAGACGATGACCTGTCCATTGACGTAATGCTTCACTGTCACGTGCATGTCGTGCAAGATTTTACGCGTTTCTGTTTCATAGCTTTTCGGCAACAGCTTCACGACAGAATCCGGAAACTTATAGCCGTCAAGCAACATGTAGACTAAGATGAACGGTACTAAGACGATGATTAAGACCGTCGAAGAGATGACACCGAAAATCGTTCCGACAGACGTCGAGACAGACTTAAAGACTGTGCCGATATACGACGTTGCTTCATTCGTCCATTTGTCAAATAAGTCCGTATTCTCATGAACCCATGTCGAGATGAATCGGTTGTTCATCAATTGATCGCGTAAATTTAACGTCTGATCGCGCAATTCAACGACAAGCGTCGGGATGCTCGTCGCAAAATCCGTCACCTGCTCGACTAAGATTGGTCCGATGGATGCAACCGCAATCGTCAGGATTGTAATGAAACCAAGCAAGACGATCAGCACGGCAAGACCACGCTTCTTGACCCGCTTCTGCAACGCATCCACGATACCGAGCGTAAAGTAATAGAAGATCCCTGCGATGATCAATGGCGGGAAAATCAAGGCCAACATGACTCGAATTGGCTGGAATAAGAATGAAATCTTCGTTCCAACCCAGATGACGAGAAAAATCATCAATACCCAGATTAATGCTTTGAACCATTTGTTTCGTAACAACTCCACCTAACTTATCCCCCTCATACCTATTCGTCAGCCGACTTTTTCCTCGGTGACGTCTTCGAGACGTTGGCGTTCCATCTGTCCCCAGTTTCCTCGACCCGTCAAGAATTGAATCAATCCTCCTAATTTGAAGAAAACGAGAATCGGACGGTACCAGAACGACTCGGTCAAAGACCATAGATACAACCGAATCAATTCCTTGACGTTCTTGAATCGGTGCATCGTCCACTCTTCCAATAATACGGCACCTGCTGATAATAAGGAACCGTAGAGTAAAGCGACGACTAATAAGACGATCCCAAATTCAAAGTTGAGTGTACCGACGAGTAGATTGAGCGGAATGATGAAATAACCAATCAGTTCGACGATGGGTCCGAGCAGTTCAATCAAAAAGAAATATAACATCGAGACACTACCAACAGAGCCATATTTGGGATTGCCAATCATCCGTTTATGTGTCCACAACGTCTCAGCAAGACCACGATGCCAACGTGTTCGCTGTGAACGTAACACTTCCATCGACTCAGGAGCTTGTGTCCAACAAACCGGTGCCGGAACGTACTCGATGCGTTTATCGAGCTTATTTTCCTTCATGTACCGGTGCAAACGAACGACAAGCTCCATGTCCTCACCGACAAGCCCTTCCTTATACCCACCTGCCTGTACGACGATGTTCTTTTGGAACAATCCGAAGGCACCGGAGACGATCAATAAGATATTGAAACGGCTAAGACCAAGGCGACCAAACAGGAACGCTCGGAAATATTCGATCATCTGCATCAGGACGATCCGTTGTTTTGGTGTCCGAATCTCGACGATTTCGCCGCCTTCGATCGTACAACCGTTAACGAGGAAGATCGAACCACATGTCGCGACGACTTCTTCATCTGACTCAACGATCGGCTTCATGACTTTCAATAACGCATCACGCTCTAAAATCGAATCCGCGTCAAGCGAACAGAAATACGGATAACTCGAGTGATCGATACCGGCATTCAAGGCATCTGCCTTTCCACCATTCTCTTTATCGATGACGATCAAGCGACTATCAATCCGCGAACGATAGACTTGTTTAACTGGCTTCGAACCGATCAGGATTCGCGGATAGCGGATTTCCTTCTCTAACTCATACGAACGGAATAGTTCATCCATCGTTCCGTCCTTTGAACCATCGTTGATGACGATGACTTCATGCTCCGGGTAGTCAAGCGCTAGTAATGCTTGAACACTTGACACGATCGTATATTCTTCATTATAGGCTGGAACAAGGATACTGACCGGTCGTGTATAGAGTGACCGCATCAGCGGCAAGTAGGAGCTCTCTTTCCGGCGGAAACGTTGTCGTCGCACCATCTGAGCTGAAATCAGGTACAGCGTCGAATAGAACACGATGACGAGTAGCATATAAATCAATACTGTCCAGGAAAGGACTTCAATAATGGCTTGGATTGTCTCAGACGACATGATGTTTCATCTCCTTTGCCAACCGTTCTGTTGCTTTTTGACGCGCATAGCGGTCGGGGTGTGTACTTGATACCTTCGCCAACTGTTCGATCCCACCACAAGAAAGTAACGCATCGAAGGCTGCCGTCCGAACCCACCACGATCGACTACCGACAAACGGCAAGATCGCTGGTATCGCATCGTCTGGAACGACATGTTCTAAGAAACGAAGGGCAAGCATTTGCTCGACCCAACTCGATTCTTCTTCCAAGTATGGGACATACAATTTCCAGTCTTCCTCAAGTCCGATTCGCGTGAGTGCACGAAGGGCACGTTTTCGAATTTCTGGATTTTCATCTGTTGTCTTGTCACGAACGAGCGCGATATAACGTGTTTCATCGCGGTCAAAGATCAGCTGAAGAATCGCTAACCTAAAGGACAACGTTAATTCTTCAAACGCAGTCACCCATTCCGCCAAGTCTTGGCTACGCCCGACCGCAAGAATCGCACCAAAGAAGCTAATGTCATTTTCTTGTTTAGCGATCGCGATTGCATCTTGTTCGGATAGTGACACGAGTGTGCGGACGATGACATCGCTCTCCTCTTTTTCAATTGCCTTTCCCCAACGCGCATGAATCATTGGTGCGACTGCGACCAAACGGAATTGAGACACCGCTTCATAGGCGTTCAAGCGGCGGTCAATCCGGCGATGCTTCAATTGTTGTTCATAATACGCTTGCATATTGGCAGCGACGAATGCTTGCACTCGTTCGAGATGTGCCGGTGTTGCCGTTAAATTGGACAGGGCGAACAGTTCAAGCTCCGCTAAATCCTCGTTTCCTTTTTGAATCGTCGGCATGTCCTGTCGTTCCCCTGTCGCATAGTCATAGATGTCATCTCGAAAGGCGAGTTGCCAATCGCGCCGTGCATGCTCGCGGTTGGCACGTTGTCGTTTTTGGACGACGAGATAGATCAGTGCCCCACCTTGTAAGAGAACGAGTACGACGATGAATACTAGAATCGCCTGCATCATCGGCCGTCCTCGACTTTTCGGATCCATGCGCGGAACTCTTCGATTTTCAGCGGGAGCGTCATGATGTAATCAACACCACGATCAACCGCTAGGACGTGATCTCGTTCGCGATTATACATCGAGATCATCATCGATTGGAATGGCGCGATACTTTGTTGTTTTGCCCGCAACAACAATTCCAGTCCATCTGCTCGCGGTAATGCGGACGTGAACACGAGCAAGTACGGACGGGAGGCCACATACTCATCAAGGAACGTCTCTGCTCGTTCAAACGTTACGAACCGTTCGAATCGTTCCATCAGTTCCCGTTCCATCATCCGGCGGATATGTGGATCTTCCGTTACGACGACGACCTCCGCGATATGCTGGATTTTTTTATAGCGTGCAAGGCGATCGAGAACAAGCTCGCGCGACAGCGTCGCCGGTAAAATTTCGCGTGCATTTTCTAACCCATAGAAAGAGGATTCCGTATTAAAATACACGACGGGGATTCGTTCCTCGATGACGGGTTCACTCGCGAGGACGACATCGGCATACGAGATGTCTGTCCGCACGCACCATCCTTCCTCGATCAGACCATTGACCGTCTCCGGCATTTGTCCGACCGTGTGCACGAACAAGGTATTCGTCGACGATTGTCGGACAACCTCTTCCGTCCATTCAATCGTTGAACTGACCTCACGATCTTGACTTGTTGACTCAAACGACTGATTGATTAACTTCCACATCTCTTCACGCCGCATTTAGTTCCCTCCCTCAGTGAATGCTTTTTTCATCGTATGATAGACCGGCTTCAATTCTTCACGTTGCTGCGGATTCGTCCATTCCGCCCAGTTGTAGAAACCACGATCCTTCTCTGGAATGCGTGTCTCACCGACTTGACCTGTGACTTCGATTCCTTCTGTGATCATCTTCGCTTCGAGCCCATCTTTCCAGAAGTCGCCGATGATTTCGTGTTTACTAGGGTCACGCATATTCAAGACCATCCATGGAATACGGAGTTCGACGGTTGGTTTCGTCACATCTGAGATATCCGTCAAGATGTCATCCGGTTCTCCTTCGTGTAAAACACCTGTGTCCCATTTAACGGCTGGTTTGACGATTTTTTTCGTCACCGGATCTCGTCTTGCATAATCGAGCATTTGATAGATTGGAACGAACTTACCGCTATCTTTTTGATCAGATGGCGGTTTCACCATCTCAAACGGCATCTTCAAACCGTAATGATAACGGAAGATGTCATAGCGAGCATCGACATCGATACGCGCCGTCTGATCAATCGTCAGGCGATATTCGGCTCCTTCGTCAAGCGTCAACGGACCGACTTTCGTATTCCCATCATTCGGTTTCGTCGATAGTGCAAGTGTCGTCGGCTCTGCTTTCTTCCGATCGATGCGCAAGTAGAGATATGCCTCGTCAGAAGTCATGTAAATCGCTTGATCCTTATTTTCAGCAACTGGAGCATACCCTTTCCAGTCATCCAGTTTTCCGTCAATGACGATGTCCGAACGAAGGAAACCAAGCATCCCGAAATGTTGTTCACTCGTCTGGACATTCGACCAGCGTGGACGAGTATCCGCATCATCATAATCCATCGTGTTCCACGTCCGTTTGAACCATTCATCTTGCCAGATGAAGACAAGTCCACCGGCCGTCTTGACGTCCTTGATGTCCTGATAGAGCTGCGCGACGAGTTCACCTTGTTTCTTTTCACTGACATGTCCTTGATCAAAACCATTCGGTCCAAGGTGTGTCTTACCGCGTGAGCTTGGAATGCCGAATTCTGATACGAGTAACGGCATCTCATGATAGTCTTTCATTTCTTTCAAATAACGAGCATATGATTCAGAGCCCTTGTCTGCTTTTTGGCTGTATTCTTCCTTGATGAACGAAGGATAATACGGATAGATGTGATAAGACGCAAACAAGCCACCAGGGAAATCCTTCGTTGCTTTCAAATGATTGAAGTCGATCGAGACGAGATCTTGCTCTTCTTCAACTTCTTTCGGGTGTTTCAACGGATCCGTCGTCGGCCAGTTCGTCGAACCAATTGGTCGAGTCGTTCCGTACTCTTTAATTTCATGTGCTGTCGCTGTATCCATCCGACCGGCAAGCCACGATTCAAACGGTGACGCCTCTTTTGTCGTCGTCACGTACTTCCCTTCAAATCGTGTGCCTTTGTTCTTTTTATTCGTCTCAACGACGGCTTCCGGTAACCATTCGATTCCAAAGACGAATGCTGAAACGTATTGCGAAACGTCCGATGTATATGTTCCAGAAGCATGACCAACGACTTCCTTGACGACGGCGTTGCCATGAATGACATCGACCATTCGTTTTGCTTCCGTATCGGTCATCTTCAAGAAGTCTGGCTCAAAAGCGTTCTTCAACTCTTCGAATGGTTTTTCCTCGACCCACATACCTTGCATCAGATAAATCGGTTGTTTTGCACGTTCATTATAGGCTTTTAGTGCATCATAGAAAGCCGGTGGATGAAGCGTATATATTCGAATTGTATTGACGCCCAACTCACCAATTTCCTTTAGCCAACGATCGTATTCATTACGACTGATCGCATGTTCCCCGGGAAATGCACCGGGTCGACCGAGTCCGACGTTGACGCCTTTGACGAAATACGGCTTCCATTCGCCATCTTGATACATTTCAAGTGTGTCTTGTCCTTCACGTGCTCGAGTTCGTAGTTCTTGATTACCGACTTTCGTTTGAGAGAGTGGCTTAACTTTCGCAGCCTGCGTCGAGACACGTTTTGTATCTTCTAGAATTCGTGTCAGTGTCGGGGCATAAATCTTCCAAAAGAATGCTGATTCACTCTCTGCACTATCGAGAATGAACTGTTTGCGGAACCAATCGAGCCCACTATATCGATAGTAGCGCGGGATATCCGCGACATCAGTGTAGTCCCCAGCAAAATAGTGTCCACTTCCTTGCGTGACATACGCTGGGAATTCAAGCGGCAACTGATATTTCCGAAGCATCGCTTGGGTTTGTTTTGACGGTTTCCAAGAAAAATGCGCTTGTTGCTCGCCACCGTCTAGCTCTAAAATCTCAAACCAGTAGTTATAACGGACCTCATCTTTTGCATTGCCCTTGTTTTTATCCCATTTATAGAGAAGCGGCGTGTCATCATTAACAAAGAATGCTTTTTCTGTTGAGTCATTGATAAAGACATAACCTGGACCAGATAGTTTGAATTCTTTTTCTTTCGCCTGCGCTTTTAATTGAGCTACGACGTTCTTCTCAAGACCTTGCAGTTTTGTTAAATCCGGGAAAAACCGACCAATCCATCCTGTCCAAGCCGTTCCGAATAATTGGCGGAACGCATTGGACCGTTCGACTGACGTCGGACTTGCCGCCGTATTAAACTCCGCCACGACCGTTTTCCCTTGCGAAATCGCTTCGGTCGCAAGCTCGACGTCTTCCGTCGTCAAGCCACCACGATGTTCTTTTTTTCCGTTGACGTCATATGACTTTCCATACGTATCCGTAAACAACAGCACATCTGCTTTAGAGGCTTGTTGTAACATTTTTTCACCTTGTGTTCCGTCATAACGGTTGATGTAGTCCGAATACGCATAATCCTGCCCTTGCGCATTTCGGATCTTTAAGTGATTCAATAACCACGTCGTTCCGGCATGCTCTCGCTCCTCCGTTCCGTTCGTGTAGTCAAATAGCGCAATGTTTAATGTCTTTTCCTGTTTCAAGAACCAAATGGCAAATGGTGTCAGAATGAGTAAGACGACGATTGCGAACGTCCATTTATAACGCCTCATATTGGCATAGCCTCCCACTAGAACAATTTGTTCCTATCATTGTAACGTGAATCAAATGATGTTCATATAATGGAAATCAAAATTGATGGAAGGAAATGATAAGATGCTAATTTTAGATTACTTTACCCCTAACAAAAAAAACGTTCCGTTCTCTTTTGTCGGAGAACAGAACGTTTCGTTTTTTACAGAAGACGATAAATCGCTTCCCATGCCGCATCGACGCCTTCTCCTGTCTCAGATGAGAAAGGAATCAAGGTATCTTGACCGTCAAATTGCAATTTACGTTTGATTGCCGCGATATGTTTATCACGTTGACTCTTTTTGATTTTATCGAGTTTTGTCGCAACGACGATGACTGGTAGATCATAATACTTCAAGAAATCATACATCGTCACATCATCCGCAGACGGATCGTGTCGGATGTCGACGAGCTGTACGACACCTTTGAGGATTTCACGTTGTGTGAAATACTTTTCCATCATCTTGCCCCACGCTTCGCGTTCCGTCTTCGAGACTTTTGCATAGCCGTAACCGGGTACATCGACGAACATGACTTCATCATTGATGTTGAAGAAGTTCAAGGTTTGCGTTTTACCTGGTTTTGAAGACGTCCGCGCGAGTGCTTTACGCTGGACCAATTTGTTGATGAATGAGGACTTTCCGACATTCGATCGCCCTGCGAGTGCCACTTCTGGCAATAATGGCTCCGGATAATGTTCCGGATTGACGCCACTCGTAATAAAATCAGCTTTATAAATTTTCATGTTACTCTCCTTTTAATGCATGTTCGAGCACTTGCTCCATCGTCGCGACTGGAATGAATTCCATTCCTGCGCGGACGCTTTCCGGGATATCATCGATGTCCCGCGTATTATCTTGCGGTAAAAGAACGGTCGTCAAACCCGCACGATGCGCTGCGAGCGACTTCTCTTTTAATCCACCAATTGGTAAGACACGTCCACGCAACGTAATTTCACCCGTCATCCCGACGTCCCGGCGCACCGGACGCTTCGTCAAGGCAGAAATCAGTGCTGTCGCGAGTGTAATCCCAGCAGATGGTCCGTCTTTTGGTACGGCACCTTCAGGAACGTGGATGTGGATGTCTTGCGTTTCGCAGAAGTTCGGTTCGATGCCAAGGGACGTCGCGTTCGCTCGGACGAAGCTGTACGCGGTCTGAGCCGACTCTTGCATGACGTCACCGAGTTTCCCGGTTAATTGTAATTTCCCTTTACCCGGAGCAAGGCTGACTTCGATCGTCAACGTATCGCCCCCAAAAGCAGTATACGCTAAACCAGTCACCGCGCCAATCATATCTTCCAGTTCGCCTTGACCATAGCGGTAGATCGGTTTACCTAAGAAATCATCCAGATTACGTTTTGTCACCGTCACGCGCTTCTTCTCACCCATCGCAATTTGTTTCGCTGCTTTCCGGCAAAGAGAGCCGAGGACACGTTCGAGATTCCGGACACCGGCTTCTCGTGTATAACGACGGACGACTTCTTCCAGCGCGTCTGCTTTGACTGTCAATTGACTCTTTTTCAGACCGTGTTCAGCCAGTTGCTTCGATAAGAGATGACGAACAGCAATTTCCGTCTTCTCTTGTTCCGTATAGCCACCGATTTGAATCAGTTCCATCCGATCGAGCAACGGTCCGGGAATGTTCGAGACATCGTTCGCTGTCGCGATGAACAGGACATTCGATAAATCAAATGGTTCTTCGATATAGTGATCAGAAAAGCTGTTGTTTTGTTCCGGATCAAGAACTTCGAGCATCGCGGACGACGGGTCACCACGGAAGTCATTTGACATCTTATCGATCTCATCGAGCAGGAAGACCGGGTTGTTCGTTCCTGCTTGTTTTAAACCACGAATGATCCGTCCTGGCATCGCACCGATATACGTCCGGCGATGTCCACGGATCTCCGCTTCGTCGCGCACGCCACCAAGTGAGACACGGACGAACTTCCGCTCAAGTGCTGTGGCAATCGAACGGGCAAGCGACGTTTTCCCGACTCCTGGAGGACCAGAAAGACAGAGAATCGGTCCACGTAATGAGTCCGTCAATTGACGAACGGCAAGATACTCAAGGATTCGTTCTTTGACCTTCTCTAGACCGTAATGGTCCTTTTCAAGCTGTTCTGAAGCAGCAGAGACGTTCAAAAAATCGTCCGTTGCTTCATTCCATGGCAACGAGAAGAACCATTCGAGATAGTTGCGAATGACCCCATGTTCGGGACTCGTCGCCGGTACGACCGCTAAACGACTGATTTCCTTCTCGACGTTCGCAACCGTCGTTTCTGGTAAATCAAGCATCGCAAGCTGCTCCCGGTATTTCGTCGCATCGCTTTCAACAGAAGCTGATTCGCCACCGAGTTCTTGTTGAATCGTCTTCAATTGTTCCCGCAAGTAATACTCGCGTTGCGATTGTTCAATCGTCTTCTTCGTCCGTTCACGCATCTCACGTTCGAGTTCGACGACTTCATATTCGTGTTTCATGACGTCTAGCAACATCAATCCTCGTTCGACCGGATCCTGTTGTTCGAGAAACTCCTGTTTCTTCGAGATATCGATTGGTAGCTTCGACGTGATATAGTCCGTCAATGAATCGAGGCGTTCGTATGTCTCGAACCGGCGACGTTCATCCGTTCCGATTCCTTTGATCCGAGAGACGAGTTGACCAAACTGTTCTTTGATGAGACGAACGAGCGCTTCTTGTTTCGCTCCTTTGATGTCCATCTTCTCGATTGGTTCGATGACGGCTTGATAGCCCTCGTCCGTCTCCTCGACGTTTTCAATCCGGACGCGTTCCTTCCCGATGACGCGGACACGGACCGTATCATTCCCGAGTTCACTCATCTTCGCGATTTGAACAAGTGTCCCAACCTGATGCAGCCCGTCGACAGACGGCTCCGCTTCTGGGTCACGTTGCGTGACGACGACGAGATCGATCTCGTGTTCCTTTGATGCAAGTAAGGCTTTTAAGGATACCGGACGCCCAACATCAATCGTCAATCCGATCAACGGATATGCGACGACACCGCGTAACGGTAAAAGTGGATATTGTTTTTTCTTCATTCGAATTCCTCCTAAACAAAAAGACTCGGAAAGGCGTACAAGTAGCCTCCGAGCCGATTTGTCACGGTGTTACGCCGTTTCTTTTTCTTTCCCATGTTCAATTGTACCATCTTTCAACTCGAGCGTTGGACCGCGTTTACCAGTCAACGTTTCTGCTGTAATGATGACTTTCGCGATGTCTTCACGCGATGGGATTTCGAACATGATATCAAGCATAGTTTCTTCGATGATTGAACGAAGACCACGCGCACCTGTTTTACGTTCGATTGCAAGTTTTGCAATCTCAAGAAGTGCATCTTCCGTGAAGTCGAGTTCGACATCATCAAGTTGAAGCATTTTCTTATATTGTTTCACGAGGGCGTTTTTCGGTTTCGTCAAGATTTGAACGAGTGCCTCTTCATCAAGTGGCTCGAGCGTCGCCATGACCGGCAAACGACCGATGAACTCTGGAATCAAACCGAACTTTTGAAGATCTTCTGGCAATGCAGCTGCGAGAATTTCTTTTTGCGTAAGGTTACGGTTCTCTGAATCGTTTCCGAATCCGATGACTTTTTTACCAAGACGACGTTTGATCGACTGATCGATACCATCGAATGCGCCACCGACGATGAATAAGATGTTCGTCGTATCGATTTGGATGAATTCTTGATGTGGGTGTTTCCGTCCACCTTGTGGCGGTACACTCGCAACAGTTCCTTCCAAAATTTTAAGCAAGGCTTGTTGGACACCTTCACCAGAAACGTCACGTGTAATCGACGGATTTTCTGATTTACGAGCGATCTTATCGATTTCATCAATGTAGATGATGCCTTTTTCAGCCTTCTCGACATCGTAATCCGCTGCTTGGATGAGTTTCAACAGGATGTTCTCGACGTCTTCACCGACATAACCGGCTTCCGTCAAACTTGTTGCATCGGCAATCGCAAACGGTACGTTCAAGATCCGTGCCATCGTTTGGGCAAGAAGTGTCTTACCGCTACCTGTTGGTCCAATCATGACGATGTTCGATTTTGAGAGCTCGACATCATCTGCACGACCACCAGCATTGATTCGTTTGTAGTGATTGTACATCGCTACAGACAACGATTTCTTCGCTTTCTCTTGACCGATGACGTAATCATCAAGTGTCGTACGAATTTCATGCGGTTTTGGAACATTCTTCAGCTCGACTTCTTCTTCAGTACCGAGTTCTTCCTCTACGATTTCATTGCAGAGTTCGATACACTCGTCGCAAATGTAAACGCCAGGTCCAGCAACAAGTTTGCGTACTTGTTCTTGTGTCTTTCCACAGAAAGAACATTTTAGCTGACCTTTTTCTTCGTTAAATTTAAACATAAAGGTCCGCCCCTTTAACGTGGAAATTGTATGGATGCCTGTAGCATCCCGTCTCACGTTTTACTATTTATGATTGTAGCATGAACAAGGAAAGTCTTTCAAATCCTGGACGAACGATTTACAGTTTGATGTTCTGAACCAAGGATTGTTTGTCCTTGTTTGACCTATCGTACAAAAAAATCGACTCCAAGACCAGAAATTGAGCTTGAAGTCGATCGAAAACCATGAAATGGCTTATTTTGCTTTTGCGTTGTCGACGAGAACATCGATAGCTTTACGGAATTGAAGATCGCCTTTAAGCGTTTCAAGACCACCTTGTGGTGCAAGCATCGTTTCAAGTTGATCTGCAGGGATGTTGTAGAGTTCTGACATTGATTGAAGTTCAGCTTGAGTTTCCTCATCTGTTACTTCGATTTTTTCGTCAGCAACGATTTGCTTGAGGACGAGACGTGCTTTAACGCGCTCTTCCGCTTGCTCTTTCATTTCAGAACGCATTGCCTCTTCTGTCGTTCCAGTCAACTGGAAGTACATGTTGAGGTCGATGCCTTGTGATTGAATACGTTGTGTGAACTCTTGAACCATACGCTCGACTTCGTTTTCGACCATGACTTCTGGAAGATCAACTGTCGCGTTTTTCGTAGCCGCTTCGACTAACTCATCGCGCATTGAAGCATCAGCTTCTTGTTTGCGTGTGTTTTCGAGACGCGTACGGATTTTTGTTTTCAACTCGTCGAGTGAAGAAACTTCTTCATCCATTTCTTTTGCGAACTCATCTGTCAATTCAGGGAGCTCTTGTGCTTTAACTTCATGGATTGTTACTTTGAATGTAACTGGTTTTCCAGCGAGTGATGCTTCGTGGTATTCCTCTGGGAATGTCACTTCAAGATCTTTTTGCTCGCCAGTTTTTAAACCGACCATTTGCTCTTCGAATCCAGGAATGAAGTTCCCTGAACCGATGACGAGTGAGTAGTTCTCAGCAGTTCCGCCGTCGAATTGGTTTTCCCCATCGAAACCTGCGAAGTCGAATACGACTGTATCGCCATTCTCGATGACGCCATCTTCTTTAACGACGAGTTCTGCACCGCGTTCTTGCAATGTTTTGAGTTCAGCGTCGACGTCTTCGTCAGTAACGTTCGTTTCAACTGCTGTGTACTCAAGACCTTTGTACTCACCGAGTGTAGCTTCTGGCTCGATGACGAACGTGATTTTGAATTCGACTGGCTTGCCTTTTTCGAGTGTTTCAACGTCGATGTTCTCAAGCGCGATTGGCTCGATTCCTGATTCGACGACTGCACCTTCGATTGTGTCCTTATAAAGGATATCGAGTGCATCTTGGTACAGTGCTTCTTCACCGTACATTTTGTTGAACATTGCGCGTGGCATTTTTCCTTTACGGAAACCAGGTGTGTTCAAAGTCTTAACGACTTTCTTGAACGCTTGGTCTACCGCTTTATCAAATGCTTCAGCAGGCGCTTCATACGTGAGGACGCCGAGGCTACCTGATTGTTTTTCCCATTTTGCAGTCATGCTGAGTCCCTCCAAAATTGTCAATTAGCGTACATGTGTGTACAACAAGTCACATTATAGCACAATCGTTCTGACGATTACCACTGTTGAACGAATCGTTTCCAGATGTCTCAATCGAAGTAAATTTGCTCGAATGCGATGACTTCTGGATAAAGGATATGTGCCGCTCGATATAACCGCTTCGCCAGCGGACTGAGGATACGTTCCGGTTCTTCACGTTCAAATGTTAGACCTGCGAGTTCTTCGCATGCTGTGAGCCACTTCTCCATGTCTGATCCGATTCGTTCTCGTTCTTCAAAATGAATCAGTTGATCCGATCGCAAGACGAGCAATGCTCGGAACGGATCCATTCGCTCTAACGTATGCATCGATGCGAGTAACGCTTGTTGCTCCTGTTGATGTACCACCAGGATTTCTTCTAAATCTTCGCGTGACGAAATCGTCCAGTCTACACCTAAGTGTGGCACATGAATGCTTATCGGATATGACACGTGATGAAGCACATTTCCTAATAACTGATCAATGACGAGTAGACTTTGATGTTCTGTCTCTTGCGCCTGAAGATATTTCTGCGTGATGTATGCAATGAGCTCAGTTGTCCGTTCAAATTCCATACCGGTCAAATGACGCATTTGTTCGACCCAACTGCCATGTCGCAACACATGCATCAATTCCGTTGCTGATGTTACTTCACGCTGTGCAACAGGGTTGTTTTGAACTGCCGGCTTTTGTTCTCGAACACGCATCTGTTGTTTGACTTCATCTAATCGAAGCGCGAGCCCATAAGGCAGATACGGTGACGCTGAGCGCAAAGCGAGTTTCATCGGATACCGTTCTCCGAGTTCATAAAGAAAGAGTGCGAGCACTTGCTCGACACCCTCGACTTCAAGAAATCGTTCTGCCACTGTTTCAAATCGTTCACGGTCATGCATTAAGAGTGGTTGAATGACATAGAGCCGGTGTAATACATCTTCTCCTGTCAATTGGTCAGTCTCTAATTCCATAATCAATTGTTCTTGTTTAGAAGCGGGCAAACGAAGAATCCGTGCTCGTTCTACTTCTAGTTCATGTTCCATCCAGCGCGATGTCCCCATATTCCGGCACTCCTTCATGTTCAACTTCTTATTTCGTAAATGGATCGAGTAAAGACGTCCAGTTCGTGATCGCTTCTTGAAGTTGTCCCGCCTGCTCGATTCCTAATCGATTCAACGTATCTAATGAGACGTCAGCTTCAAGTAATCGAGCGATGTCTTCCGACTGATTCACGTACTGCTCGAGTTTTGCACTTAAATTCTGCAATTCTTGCGGCGGATTTTCAAGTCCCGCTAATCGTTGATCGATTTGATCCAGTTCTTGATTGAACTGATCAATCGTTCCGTTTTCCTTCAACTTTTCGATTTGTTGATCAAGTGCTTGTTCAGGGGTCGCGGATTCACGCGCTGTCGTAGCAGCCTCATTCAAGGAAGCCGACAAATCTGACGTGACTTGTGCCGTATCTTTCGCAATGCCTTGAAGTTCTCCAGCGTAATCGACACTATTTTTTACATCGTTGACTTGTTGTTTTGCATCGTCGACTGTATTTGAAATCTCACTACATCCAGCAAGAAACGTACTTAGCACGAGGACTGCTCCAACTTTCTTCCACATTGCATTCATCCCTTTCGAGTTCATGATACCTTAATTATAATCGAAAATCGGAATAAAAAAAAGAGACCACCCTCGTAAGGGCAGTCTCTATTTTAATTATAGCGTCCCAAGAGGGATTCGAACCCCCGACCGACGGCTTAGAAGGCCGTTGCTCTATCCTGCTGAGCTATTGGGACGTGTCAACACGAATAAACTATACTAGAACAATTCTTTCGTGTCAATCACATTACAAACATTGCATTTATTTTATTACAAAAATGTTCCGTCCAGATGCAGGGCATTCACTCGATCGCCGTTCACATCGAGAAAATCGATAGAATAACGGTTTTGATCCACTTCAAGAATCGCATACGTCTTGTCTGGTCGATGGCGTGGCATCCGGATTGAACCTGGATTGATGAATAATACGCCGTCCCGATATTCAGCCTTCGCAACATGGGAATGACCATATAAGACGATGTCCGCTTGCTTTTCCTTCGCATGATGTTGCAAGACATCTAGACTGTATTTGACGTCCTGACGATGTCCGTGGACACAAAGGATGGTATGACCATCCATTTCCGACATGACTTCTTCCGGAAAATCGTGTCCGTAATCGCAATTCCCTCGCACAACACGATATGGATATAATGATTCGATGTCGCGCGTCAATTGGGAGTCCCCACAATGAAATGCCAAATCCACGTCTTGGTGACGTTCGAATATCGTAAGCAGTTCTTGTTCTAGTCCATGGCTATCACTAACGATCAACGCTCTCATCTTCATCACACTCCTAAGAAAGTAGTTAAGTCCTGTTCAAGCTTACGCAATGCATTGCCACGATGACTAATCATCGCTTTTTCTTCTTTCGTCAACTCAGCAGCCGTTTGTCCACTTGCCGTGACGAACAATGGATCATAACCGAAACCGTTCGAACCCGCCGCTTCAAAACCGATTCGCCCTTCCATCGTTCCACGAACCGTCAATGTCTCGCCAGTTGGTTTTGCTAGCGCGAGTACACAAACGAAGCGCGCCGTCCGCTCCTCTTCCGGAATACCTTCTAACTTTTCAAGTAGTAGAGCATTGTTCGCCGCATCCGACTTTTCAAGACCCGCGAAACGTGCTGAGTAGACGCCGGGAGCGCCATCTAAAGCGTCAACTTCAAGTCCTGAATCATCAGCAAGTACCGCGTGACCAAAGTAGGCTGCTGCCTCTGTTGCTTTCAAGAGTGCATTTTCCTCGAATGTTTCACCTGTTTCATCCGTTTCCGGAGCATCGGCGTGATCGAGTAACGATTCGACCGTATAACCGAGACGACCCAGCATGCTTTCAAGTTCCTTCACTTTACCTGCATTGTGTGTTGCGACGATGACCTTCATCTATGTTCCCCCACTTCTTCTCCTACATACCACCAAGAGACACCGAGTGCCTCACGGCCAGCATTAATCAGTTCCTTAATTCCTTTTTCCCCAAGTTCGAGCATTTCGAGCATCTCTTGACGGGAAAATGTCGACTCTTCTCCTGTTGCTTGCATCTCGACGATTTTACCCGATGAGGTCATGACGAGATTGAAGTCGACTTCCGCCGCAGCATCCTCTTCGTAGCATAAATCGAGCAAGACATTCGACTCGACGATTCCAACCGAAATAGCTGCGATACCCTCTTTGATTGGTGTATCCGTCAGTTTTCCCGCTTGAATCAATTGATCGATTGCACGGACGAGCGCTAGAAATCCACCGGTGATCGATGCTGTTCGTGTACCGCCGTCTGCTTGAATGACGTCACAGTCGATCCAGATTGTTCGTTCCCCAAGCTTCTCTAAATCAACGACTGCCCGAAGCGAGCGACTGATGAGACGTTGGATTTCCATCGTCCGTCCCGTCTGCTTGCCGCGGACAGCTTCTCGTGCCGTCCGCTGAGCCGTCGCTCGTGGTAACATCGAATATTCAGCATTGATCCAGCCCTGGCGTTTACCACGAAGGAATGGTGGTACTTTCTCCTCGACGGTCGCCGTACAGAGGACTTTCGTATCGCCCAGTTCAATTAAAACCGAACCTTCTGCATGTTTATTGATATCAACCGATAAGTGAATGGGACGGAGATTCTCCGCTGTTCGTTGGTCTATTCGCATTTAGTCTTCCTCCGTTCCAAGCACGATGCGTTCTGCGTGGATTGGCTGATCGAGCCAATCCGTTGCAATCTGATCAAATGAGCGAATATCGCCTGTCGCATAATAACGATGTTCCGGTATTTGTGTCACATCTGCTGAAATCGTATTGTAGTCAAGTAGTGCTGCTACCTCAAGTGCTGTCTCGTCCCCTGAAGAGATGAGTTGGACGCCTGGTCCGATGACCCGTCCAATCACATCTGCTAGGAGCGGGTAATGGGTGCACCCGAGGATCAATGTGTCCATATCATAATTCATTAAAGGTCGTAATGTATTCGCAACGACACGTTCGACATAAGTACCGTCCGTCTGCATCGACTCGACGAGCGGAACGAACGGTGGGCAGGCTAACGATTCGACGACGACTTGTCCTTCGACATGTCGTAACGCCTTCTCGTAGGAATTACTTGTAATCGTCATCTTCGTTCCGATGACACCGATTCGTTTCGTCCGCGTCACTTTGACTGCCGCACGGGCTCCAGGATCAATGACACCAATGACAGGTATATTTAAACGTTCTCGCGCTTCTTTTAAAACAACAGCCGTTGCTGTGTTACAGGCGATTACGATCAATTTCACATCTTGTTGTACGAGATAATCAATCATCTCCCACGTAAACTCACGAATCTCCTCTTCTGGACGAGGACCGTACGGACACCGCAATGTATCCCCGACATAAATGATTCGCTCATGGGGCAACTGTCGCATCAATTCACGTGCGACCGTCAACCCACCGACTCCGGAATCTAGTACTCCAATCGCTCGATTCACTCTTCTCCACCTCTTTCTCTCTTTCCTATGGTAACAAAAAAGGACGACGGTGCAAGACCGGCGTCCGAGAATGTACGATTACAGGATTACTGAGCAAGACCTTCGCTAGTCAGCATATCTGAAAGAGTCGTGATTGCTTCAGAAGCATCGTCACCGTTTGCAACGATTTTGATATCTGAATCTTTCGCGATTCCGAGTGAAAGAACACCCATGATTGACTTCAAGTTGACAGTCTTCCCGTTGTATTCCAAGTTGATGTCTGATTGGAATTTAGAAGCTGTGTTGACGAGCTGAGTAGCCGGACGAGCGTGAATGCCTGAATCCGCGATGACTTTGAATGTTTTTTCCATGATTAAGAAATCTCCCTTCACTAATAACGTACTAGTGAGTCGTTTTCGAATATGTGAACTCATTATCAAATGATAACGGATTCGAATCGATTCTGCAAGGAATTTTTATACGCTTCACTCCACGGGAATGCTTTCCCGGCACGATCAATTTGTACCATCGATGTCCGTCCTGTGAACATCAGTTCACCTTGCTCATCAAATGCCGCATAATGGACGTCACACGACGCACTTCCGACATGTACGGGATAGGCATAGACGGCAAGACGCGTACGTGGATAAACTTGGCGAATGTAATTACACTGGGCATCCGCAACGACGATAATGCCGTCTTCTGCAAGCGAATATCCTGTTTCCTCTAACATCAATGTCCGAACGTCCTCAAAATAGACGAACGGTACCCGGTTATTCATATGACCATAGGCATCCGTCTCCGCAAAACGAACCGCGACGTCGAGTCGTGTGCCATGTTTCATCTGTTCAAGCCATGTTTCAAGTTCTGGAATATAAGCTGGTACGCGCACAATGAGTTCCTCCTGTCTGAATGAAAAAAGAAGGAGCAAGCTCCTTCTTTGATAAGTCATGAACTAACTGCTTCACCTGTCCGTCCTTCGTCACTACCAAAGAACTTCTTGAATGAATGAAGTGTCGTCTGACGGTTCATCGCTGCGATCGAAGTTGTCAGCGGAATCCCTTTCGGACAAACCTCGACACAGTTTTGAGCGTTACCGCACTGCATGATCCCGCCATCTTCCATCAACGCTTCAAGGCGTTCTTCCTTGTGGAAAGCACCTGTCGGATGCGAGTTGAATAGACGAACTTGTGAAATCGATGCTGGTCCGATGAATGTCGAACGATCGTTGACGTTCGGACATGCCTCGAGACACACGCCACACGTCATACATTTCGATAACTCATATGCCCATTGACGTTTGTTCTCTGGCATCCGTGGTCCTGGACCTAAGTCGTACGTTCCATCGATTGGAACCCATGCTTTGACTTTTTTCAACGCATCGAACATGCGTTGACGGTCAACTTGAAGGTCACGAACGATCGGGAACGTCTGCATCGGTTGCAGGCGGATTGGCTGTTCGAGTTTATCAACGAGTGCTGTACACGACTGACGTGGTGTACCGTTGATGACCATCGAACAAGCGCCACATACTTCTTCTAGGCAACCCATGTCCCAGTTGATTGGTGTCGTTTTTTCACCGGCTGCATTCACAGGGTTTCGGCGAATCTCCATTAAAGCAGAGATGACGTTCATGTTCGGACGGTACGGAATTTCAAACGCTTCATCATACGGTTTACCATCTGGTCCATCTTGACGTTGAACGATGAATTGAACCGATTTTTGCGTAGTAGATGATTCGAGTGGTGTCGCCATTATGCTTTCACCTCTTTCTTCGACTTCTTGCTGTAGTCGCGTTTCCGTGGTGGAATCAACGACGTGTCGACGTCTTCATAGAAGATTTCCGGATGACCATTCGTATAACGTGCCATCGTCGTCTTCAAGAACTGTTCATCATTACGTTCCGGGAAGTCCGGTTTATAGTGTGCTCCGCGACTCTCGTCACGTTTTAAGGCACCGAGCGTGATTGCTTCGGCTAGATCGAGCATGTGATCGAGCTGACGGATGAACGATGCCCCTTGGTTACTCCAACGTGCTGTATCCGTTGCCGAGATGCGCGTGAACCGATCGCGAAGTTCCTTGATTTTCGTCAGTGTCTCTTCGAGCTTATCGTTATAACGGACGACCGTGACGTTGTCCGTCATGATTTCTCCAAGCTCACGGTGGATTTGATACGCGTTTTCCGTACCTTCCATCGATAGGATATCGTTGAAGCGGTTGATCTCTTCGATTTTATGCGCTTCGACGACGTCTTCACTCATCTCATGAACTGATGTCTCGAGTTCGTTCATATACGCGATTGCTGATGGTCCAGCGACCATTCCGCCGTATACCGCAGAGAGAAGGGAGTTCGCTCCGAGACGGTTACCACCGTGCATCGAATAATCACATTCACCAGCTGCGAACAATCCAGGGATGTTCGTCATCTGATCATAGTCGACCCATAGTCCACCCATTGAATAGTGAACGGCCGGGAAGATCTTCATCGGTACTTTTCGTGGATCATCACCGACGAACTTCTCGTAGATTTCAAGGATCCCACCGAGTTTGACGTCGAGTTCTTTTGCGTCTTTATGCGATAGATCCAGATAGACCATGTTCTCCCCGTTGACGCCGAGTTTTTGATTGACACAGACGTCGAAGATCTCACGTGTTGCGATATCTCGTGGAACAAGGTTTCCGTATGCCGGATACTTCTCTTCGAGGAAGTACCAAGGCTTACCGTCTTTATACGTCCAGACGCGACCACCTTCACCTCGTGCTGATTCACTCATAAGACGTAACTTATCGTCTCCAGGAATCGCTGTCGGGTGAATCTGGATGAACTCACCGTTCGCATAGATCGCACCTTGACGATAGACAGCTGCTGCTGCTTGTCCTGTGTTGATGACCGAGTTCGTCGATTTTCCAAAGATGACACCAGGACCACCTGTCGCGAGGATGACAGAATCCGCGGCAAATGCCTCGATTTCCATCGTCCGGAGGTTTTGACAAACCGCTCCACGACAGATGCCATTGTCATCGATAATGGCACGAAGGAATTCCCATCCTTCATATTTTTCTACCAAACCTTGCGCTTCGAACTTACGAACCTGTTCATCTAATGCGTACAACAGTTGTTGCCCTGTCGTTGCCCCAGCATATGCCGTCCGGTGATGCAACGTTCCTCCGAAACGTCGGAAGTCGAGTAAGCCTTCCGGTGTCCGGTTGAACATAACACCCATCCGGTCGAACATATGAATGATCTTCGGCGCTGCTTCCGCCATTTTTTGAACAGGTGGTTGATTTGCGAGGAAGTCCCCACCGTATACCGTGTCATCGAAATGCTGGTATGGTGAATCCCCTTCCCCTTTTGTATTGACCGCTCCGTTGATACCACCTTGTGCACAAACAGAGTGTGAGCGTTTGACGGGTACGAGTGAGAATAACTTAACTGGTACGCCTTGCTCCGCTGCTTTTATCGTAGCCATCAGACCGGCAAGCCCTCCGCCGATGATGACAAGATTCTTGTTCGCCATGTTGTCAGTTCCCCTTTCCTTACAACACGCCTGCAAACGTTAAGATCGAGCGTACGCCTACAAACGATAAACCGATGAATACGAGTGCTGCCACGTAAGACATCGCCCGTTGAGATGCTGGTGACTGTGTGATTCCCCATGTGATGCAGAACGTCCAAAGTCCGTTCGCAAGGTGGAATGTCGTCGCCAAGATCCCGACGATATAGAACGCGAGCATGAATCCGTTATCGACGATGTTCTGCATCATGCTTGCATCGACTGGAGTTCCCATCGCAGCGGCAATCCGTGTTTCCCAAACGTGCCACGTGATGAACACGACAAGGAATACACCGCTAAACCGTTGCAGTACATACATCCAGTTCCGGAAGTATGTATAACGTCCTGTGTTCGCAGAACCAGTGAATGCGATGTACACACCGTAGACGCCATGCAAGATGATCGGAATGAAGATGACAAAGATCTCTAAGAACAATCGATACGGAACGTTCCCCACGAATTCCGCGGCCTTATTGAAGTCTTCCTCACCACGTACGATGAAGTAGTTCGTCGTTAAGTGCGAAAGTAAAAATAACCCGATTGGAATGACGCCGAGCAGTGAGTGTATTTTACGACTCACGAAATCACGATGATTCGCCATCCAAATCCCCCCTTTTGTTTGCCAATCAACCGTTGGCGCATTTTGGTAGAAAAGCGCTTTCATAAGGAAATTCGTCTTTTCATCACTTATTCTACTCCTGTCCTTTTTAGAAGACAACCCGAGCCGTTGCATTTAACTGCAAATTTTTTTAGGAAAACAATGACCGACAAGAATCATCTCGGTATAATGGTTCACAGATAGGAGTGAATCATGATGGATGCTACACCAAATCAAACACCACTTTTCGGTATCGAATTGATCCGAGATTATGTGCTGACCGATCTTCTTGGATCGGATTATCGGCAAGTCATCTACTGGGCAGGTAAACGTCTAGCGCGTCAATTCCCTGTCGTAGATGAATCTGAATTAGCCTCATTTTTTGAACAAGCAGGTTGGGGAACGCTCGAAATCAAGAAACGCAAAGGAACTGCTATCTCATTCGTGCTGTCTCCTCCTGATACAACGAGAGATGAACGACCACAAGGCTACTTCCAACTCGAAGCCGGTTTCCTCGCTGAACAGTTCTCCCGTTTTAATGGGTGTGTCGCGGAAGGATATGCCGAGTTAACTAAAGAGCTCGTTCAAATCACGGTCCAAATCGACCCTAAAGATCCACTTGAACCACTCAAGTGAAATTTACATAGAACGTGACAGGAATCTTAATTTTCAACATCGAAATAGATTCATGAAACCTTTTGCAGTAAGTGCTCGTAAAATCATTCGTACACAAATCGCGAGGAGGAACTTCACATGTTCAAAAAACTAGCAGCAGATTTAACGGGATTCAGTGATATCGGACAAGTCATTCATCCTGATGATTTCGACAAGGCAGCCGCTGACGATTATGTCTTACATGAAGACGGCGAGAAAATCTACTTCTTGATCAAATCCAAATCTGATGAGTATTGCTTTACGAACTTGGCTTTAGTTCACCTAGATGGTGAAAGTGCCGTCAGTTCAAAACGCGTCTTGTATCGCTATCCGTACGCACACTATCCGATTCGCCACGTCATGTTCGAAACGGCGGGAACGGTCGATCTTGATGTCGAGATTAAATTCGAGATCGGTGGCAAACATTATTCGATCGACGTCGATAAAAAACAACTCGAACATGTGAAGGATCTTTATAAAACACTTCTTGCTATCGCTGAAAAACAGTATGAAGGACAAAAGATGCTCGAGTTCGCAAACAGCTCATTGAATCATTCGGTCACGATTCTCGGCGGACTTCGTCAAGGTGACATGAATGTGCCGCAAACATTCAAGGAGTTGTCTGAACAATCCTTCGAGTGGCTACAAGGTCACTACTATCAGTGGAACCAGCGTGACTTCGGTTCATACTACGAGAAGTACATCAACAACTAATCACTTTAAAATGCCGCCCTCTTCAAGAGGACGGCATTTTTTCATTCTTCATTCGCTTGACTTAAATATTCAGCGACGGTTTCCGCTAACTTCACAGGTAATCCTGCTTCCGCCAACTGTTCGATCGTTGCGCGTCGCAAGCTACGCATCGATCCGAAATGACGAATCAACTGCTGACGTCTTTTCGGTCCGACTCCTGGAATCTCGTCGAGCAAGGAACGGGTCATCCCTTTCGAGCGCAGCGAGCGGTGGAACGTGATCGCGAACCGATGCACTTCATCTTGCATCCGTTGAAGTAAATAAAACGCACTTGAACGAGGACTTAGTTCGACGAGGCGGGCATCTTCTCCAAACAACAACTGACTCGTCCGGTGTTTGTCATCTTTTTTTAATGAGCCGACCGGCAGGGATAAGCCGAGTTCATCTTGAATGACTTCTAAAGCAGCATTCAACTGTCCGACTCCTCCGTCAATCAAAACGAGGTCCGGAAGGCGCGCTCCTTCGAGTAACAACCGTCGATAACGCCGACGCACGATTTCCCGCATCGATTCATAGTCGTCCGGTCCTTGAACCGTCCGAATCTTAAACTTCCGGTATTCTTTTTTCAGTGGTTTACCGTCTTCAAAGACGACGAGTGCCGAAACGGCGTCTGCTCCTTGAATGTTCGCATTATCGATGATCTCGATCCGTGATAATGGATGAACATCGATCGCATCGGCGAGTTCTTCGACTGCTTGAACGGTCCGTTTCTCATCTTTCGCTAACAACTCGAAGCGTTCCGAGATCGCATTTTCAGCATTCTTTGTCGCTAGATCAAGTAATTTCCGTTTTGATCCTCGGACCGGAACGTGAATTTTAATCGATAGCGCTTCTTTGAGCAGAAGCTGATTGACGAGAGGCGGTACATAGACTTCACTCGGTTTGATGTTCTTTTCGTAGAACTGGACGATGAAACTCTCGAGCTCTTCTGCCGGCGTACCATAGATCGGGAAAAGCGAGACATCACGTTCAATCATCTTTCCGCCACGAAGGAAGAAGACTTGGACACACATCCAACCTTTATCGACATGGATTCCGAATACGTCGCGTGACGTCAGATCCGCTGTGATCATGTTTTGTTTGTTCATGATCGACTCGATCGCCCGGACTTGATCGCGCAATTCTCCCGCACGTTCAAATTCCATCGTTTCGGCCGCGTCCGCCATCTTCTGTTTCAAGTCTTCGACAAGCTCTTTCGTATCGCCCGACAAGAAACGTCGGATTTCTGAAACGAGCGTCTTTTGTTCCGACTCGAGATTCGGGATTTCGCATGGACCGAGACATTGACCGATGTGGTAATACAGACAAAGTTTTTTCGGCATTGGCTGGCATTTACGTAGCGGATATAAACGATCTAACAAACGTTTCGTCTCGTTTGCCGCATACGCATTCGGATAAGGACCAAAATAGTGACCACCATCTTTTTTTAACTTACGCGTCGTGATCAGGCGGGGATAGGTCTCATTCGTAATTTTCAAGTACGGATATGACTTATCGTCCTTCAACATGATATTGTACTTCGGGTCATGTTTCTTAATAAGTGTCATCTCAAGCAACAACGCTTCTAGTTCACTGGCTGTGATGATGTATTCGAAGTCACGGACTTCCGCGACGAGGCGTTCCGTTTTAATATCATGTGCTCCCGTGAAATAGGAGCGGACTCGGTTCTTGAGATTTTTTGCTTTTCCGACATAGATGATTTCGCCGAATTCATTTTTGTGCAGATAACATCCTGGCTCATCAGGCAAAAGGGATAGTTTCGCTTTGATATGTTCTTGATGTCCCAAATAAATGTCTCCTTTCACCGTTTCTAGTTTTATTCGTTCGGGTAAATACCATACATTGATTATGACATACGGAGGATGAAAAATGCGTACATATGATTGCATTGTGATTGGAACAGGTTCCGCTGGAAATCAAGCGGCTTATAAATTCGCTGAAAAAGGGCTACGTGTTGCCATCGTGGAGAACTTCACTCCAGGCGGCACATGCGCCCAACGTGGGTGTGACGCAAAAAAAATCTTACTGACGGGTAGTGAGACGAAAGACGCTGTCGAGCGATTGCTCGGATACGGTGTAAAGGGGCTGATTTCGATTGATTGGCGCCAATTGATGGAGCGAAAAAATGAATACACACGTGCCATCCCGGAGCAAACTCGAAAGCGGTACGCGGAAACGGACATCGACTATTTCCATGGAGAACCGCATTTCGTGTCTTCACATCGCCTTCGAATTGGTGAAGAAGAAATCGAAGGGAAACAGTTTTTAATCGCAACCGGTCTAAGACCTCGCGAATTATCTGTACCCGGTAGTGAGCGTTTCGTAACAAGTAATGAGTTTCTTGAACTGAAAGAACTTCCACGACGACTCGTCTGCATCGGCGGCGGTTATATCTCGTTCGAGTTCGCTCATCTCGCTCGTATTGCTGGGGCAGACGTCACAATCGTTTTACGTTCTAGTCCTTTAAAACAATTCGAGAGTGAACTGGTCGATGTGTTGTTGGAAGCCACACGGGCACTTGGTATCTCAATCATCAAAGAAGCAGAGGTCGTCGCTTACGAAGAAGACTCTCTGCATTTATCGAACGGCGATGTATTAAAGACGGATGTCGTATTGAATGCGACTGGACGTGTCGCGAGTATCGACCAGCTTGGTCTCGAAGAAATCGGGGTTGCGCATAATGAAAAAGGAATTCATGTCAATGCGTACCTTCAGTCTTCCGTCGAACATATCTATGCCGCAGGAGATGTTGCTGTCAGTGGGAATCCAGCGTTGACGCCGTTTGCTGGAACCGAAGGACGACTTGCTGCCGATAACATGCTCGAAGGAAACAACCGGAAACTGGAACTGCTCCCTGTCCCAAGCGTCGTATTCACTGCCCCGAACCTTGCCCTCGTCGGCGAGACAGAAGCCGCTTTAAAAAAAGCAGGTATTTCATACCGTGGTCGCTTGATTGATACGTCTTCTTGGCAAACGAACGCACGGATCAAAGACAGTTTTGCTCGGGCGAAAGTACTCGTTGGGGAAGATAATCAAGTCCTCGGCGCACACTTCATCGGTGTCAATGCAGCGGAACTAGCAAACTATTTCTCGTTTGCGATGCAACACCGGATTCCAAGTACTTCGATGCAACAAACTGGATTCGCTTACCCGACACCTGCTTCAGACATCGCCTCGTTATTCGAGGATTGACAGGAGGCTTTTTGATGATTCAATACGGCTATACGATTTTATACGTTGAAGACACTGCACGGACGCTGACATTCTATCGAGATGTTCTCGGACTATCCGTCAAGGCGGAGCACGGGAGCTACATCGAGTTCGAGACCGGTCAGACGACACTCGCCTTCAATACGCGTGAAGACGTGCAACAGTTGATTCCGGATTACACGATACCAAGCGGAAAAACACAACAGACGTTAGAGATTGGTTTCATCACGGATGACGTCCCGACTCTATTTCAGAAAGTAGTAGAGGCAGGATATGAGACCGTCCTCGCTCCTAGTCAAAAACCATGGGGGCAAGTCGTCGCCTATGTCCTCGACCCCGATGGTCACCTGATTGAACTTTGCACGCCAATGTAATTAAAAAAACAGACCGTTCTGCCTGTGCAGAACGGTCTGTTTTGATATGCAGGAAAGAATTAGTTAGATGTTTCAACGAATTCTTTAAGTGCGTCTTTTGGCATGAAGCCCATTGTTTTGTTGACAGGTTGTCCATCTTTGAAGAGAACGAGTGTCGGGATACTTTGAACTTGGAATGCTCCAGCTACTTCTGGGTTTGCATCTACGTCAACTTTGACGATTTTTACATCTTGCATGTCAGCATCAAGTTCTTCAAGAACTGGTGCAAGCATACGACATGGTCCGCACCATGTTGCCCAAAAATCAACAAGGACGAGTCCTTCTTGTGTTTCTTCTTTAAATGATTGGCTAGTTGCGTGTACGATTGCCATTGATCATAACCTCCTAATGAGTAGATCGACCCGGTAAAAAATAGGTGATCTCTTTATTGATTCGAGTATATCATAGCAGTCTCTTCCAACAAACGAAACTGCTCACGCGAAAAATCCGCAAAAATAACCGGCACCATGATAATGGTACCGGTCTTCAAACTTATCCGTGAACGAGCATTTTTTTGAATTCAGCTGTCAATAGTGGCACGACGTCGAACAAATCTCCGACGATACCATAGTCCGCGACAGAGAAGATGTTCGCTTCCGGGTCCTTGTTGATTGCAACGATCACTTTGGCATTCGACATCCCTGCTAAGTGTTGGATCGCACCTGAGATCCCGCATGCAATATAAAGGTCCGGTGTAACGACTTTCCCAGTCTGACCGATTTGAAGGGCATAGTCGCAGTAATCCGCATCACAAGCACCACGTGAAGCACCCACTGCTCCTCCGAGGACATCTGCTAGTTCTTGTAACGGTGCGAAGCCATCCGAGCTCTTGACACCGCGTCCACCTGCGACGATAACTTTTGCCTCTGATAAATCAACGCCGCCAGTTGCTTTGCGTACGATGTCTGCGACGATCGTTCGTAAATCCTTCAGTTCGACCGTGACCGACTCGACAGTTCCTTGTGAACTACCTGCTTCAAGCGGATCGATGTTGTTCGGACGGACCGTAAAGAGCGTCTTGCCCTCTGAGACTTTGACTTTTTCAAATGCTTTCCCCGAGTAGATCGGGCGAATGAATGACGCATCCGCGCCTTCCCCTTCAATCGCCGTCACATCACTGATCAAACCAGCTTGTAGTTTTGCCGCGATCTTCGGTGATAAATCTTTACCGAGCGACGTATGTCCGAAGACGAGCACGTCTGGTGACGTCCGGTTCATCAACTCGAGGAAGACTTGTCCGTAACCATCTGGCGTGCAGTGTAGAAGACGCTCATCCTCGACGACGAGCACCTGGTCCGCTCCGCGCGATGCTAAAGCATCAGCATCCTTTGCGACATCGTGCCCAATCAGGACTGCGATAACTTCGTCAGCGACACGTCGTGCTGCTGCGATTGCCTCAAACGACACATTCCGTAAACTGCCATCTCGTGATTCTGCGAGTACTAATGCTTTTGTCATTCGTTTCTCCCCCTTAGACCACTTTTGCTTCGTTGCGTAATAATGATGCGAGTTGCGCGACTTGCTCGTTTAGTTCACCTTCAAGGATCTTACCGGCTGCTTTGTTCGGTGGTAAGAAACGCTCAATCGTTTCTAGACGTGGTGCGAGTTCGTCTTCATCAAGTTCGAGATCATCGAGTTCGAGTTCTTCTAGCGGCTTCTTCTTCGCTTTCATGATCCCCGGAAGACTTGGATAACGTGGCTCGTTCAATCCTTGTTGCGCAGTTACAAGTAACGGAAGCGTCGTTTCAATCGTCTCTGTATCCCCTTCAGCGTCGCGTGTCACGATAGCTTTCGTACCGTCGAGCTCTAGTTTCGTGATCGTCGTCACGTAAGGAATATCGAGTAATTCTGCGACGCGCGGTGCCACTTGACCACTTCCGCCATCGACTGCGACGTTCCCAGCGATGACGAGATCGACTGTCTGTTCCTTCAAATAACCAGCGAGCACTTCAGAAATCGTGAAATGATCTGCCTCTTCGATGTCATCTTCAATCGAGATACGAACGGCTTGATCCGCTCCCATTGCGAGTGCTGTTCGTAATTCCTTATCCGCATCTTCCGGTCCGACCGTCACGACCGTCACCGTTCCCCCTTGTGCATCACGGACACGAATCGCTTCTTCTACCGCATACTCATCGTATGGGTTAATGATGAACTCAGCGCCATCCTCATCGATTTGACCATTCTCGAGTTGGATTGCTTCTTCCGTATCGAATGTGCGTTTCAACAGTACATAGATTTCCATCTCATGCTCCCCCTTGTCGTCTATTCACCATCATTCTTTGTATCCGCTTACATGATTGTTGTCATGAAAAGGGCTTAACTCAGCCCTTTGATCAACATCCGATGAATCCCGTCGCGTGTCTCAAGCAACTCATATTTGAATCCACTTGCCATCCAGCTCGTCACGACCTCATCGATCGTTCCGAAAATCATCTGACGTGCCAATCGATAATCGAGTTCGTTTGAAAACTCACCTGTCGTCATCCCGTGCTTGACGACCCGGTCAATCAGATGCAAGTACGGTTTCAAGACAGCAGCGATGTTTTGACGCATGTCTTGGTTCGATTGACGCAACTCGATCTGCGTGACGACCGCTAAATCATAGTCGACGGATAATTGCTCGAGGTGTGCCTCGATCAATGCTGCCAATTGTTCCGTCGCTGATGTATGGCTCGCGATTTGTCCTTCGGAATATTCGATGAAGCTTCCCATTTTCGCTTGGAATAGCGAAATCAAGAGATGTTCTTTATTCTTGAAGTACAGATAGATTGTTCCATCCGCAACCCCGGCTTCCTTTGCGATGGCAGTCACTTTCGCTCCATGGTAGCCGTTCTTGGCGATGACTTTTACGGCGGCATCAATGATGCGGTCACTCTTTGACATTGTTCGTTTCATTCCACTATCTCCTAACGCATAAAATGAATGATGGTTCATTCATATTTATTCTATCATGTCATTTTATCCTGTCAACTGCTTTCTTCGAGTTGTTTAGCACGTTCTTCTTCAACGAGAACACGGCGGAGGATCTTACCAACGAACGTCTTCGGTAACTCTTGCCGGAATTCATACTGCTTTGGCACTTTGAACGATGCTAACTGTTTACGACAGAATTGATCGAGCTCTTCTTCCGTGACCGTCATCTCATCCTTGACGACGATGAACGCCTTGACGGTCTCGCCTCGGTAGACATCTGGAACACCGATGACGACCGCTTCTTTGACAGCTGGGTGTTCATATAGGATTTCTTCGACTTCACGTGGATAAATGTTGAATCCGGAAGCAATGATTAAATCTTTTTTCCGATCGACGATTCGGAAGTAATGATCCTCACCGATATATCCAAGGTCTCCTGTATGCAACCAACCGTTTCGAAGTACCGCTTGCGTATCTTCTGGTCGTTTCCAGTATCCTTTCATGACTTGCGGACCTGTGACGATAATCTCGCCAATCTCACCCGGAGCAGCTGGTGTCTCTCCGTCCGCTTGGACGATTTTCGCTTGCGTATCGGGTACCGGAATACCGACCGTTCCAGGAATGCGACGATCCCAGATACAGTTCGTATGCGTCACCGGGCTCGTTTCAGACAGACCGTATCCTTCAACAATCCGCCCACCCGTCAGCGCTTCGAATTTTTCCTGCACTTCGACTGGTAGTGGAGCAGAACCAGAAATACAGGCTTCAATCGAAGAGAGATCATACTTCTTCAGTTTCGGATGATTCAATAGACCGACATACATCGTCGGAGCACCTGGGAACAGATTCGGTTTTTCCTTATGAATCGTCTTGAGAACCTGTTCGATATCGAATTTCGGAACGATGATTTGTTCATAGGCATTAAATATGCCGAAATTGAGGTTACATGTCATGCCATAGACATGGAAATAAGGAACGACCGCTAACAGCTTCCGTCCATCTCCTCGATTGTATTTATAGAACCAGTTGTCGATCTGTTCGACGTTTGCACTCAAGTTGAAGTGTGTCAACATGACACCTTTTGGAGCGCCTGTCGTTCCACCCGTATATTGGAGAACCGCGACGTCCTCCTTCGGTTGAATCGCGACTGGTGTAATCGGCTCATAACCTCGCAAAGATAAAAACGGAATCGAACCCGTCGTATCAATGATGATGTTGTTATCTTTCCGTGCTTTAATCGGGTACAGTTTATTTTTAGGGAAGGGAAGGTAATCCGCGATACTTGTCGTCACAACCGTCTTGAGTGTCGTCGCCGCCTTGACACGAGACGCTTTTGGATAAAGTAGATCGAGCGTCACGAGCATGTGTGCTCCTGAATCGACGAGAATCTGTTCAAGTTCACGGTCTGTATAGAGTGGGTTCACTTGGACGACGATACCACCTGCATAGAGGACAGCATAATAACTGATCATATACTGGGGACAGTTCGGTAACATCAGTCCGACGCGATCCCCTTTTTTTAGTCCGTGCTCTTGTAATAGGCTCCCAAGTGCGCGAGCTTCGTCACGTACTTCAAGAAACGTCATACGTTTTCCTAAGAAACTCAAGGCACGTTGTTCTGGAAAATCGGTCGCTGCCTCATCGAGTGCCTGATAAAGAGGTAATTCTCGATAATCAATCGATGCGGGTACTTGCTCGGGATAATCAGATAACCAAACGGATTCCATACATTTCCCTCCCTGATAATGAATTACTATTCATTTTTATTATACGTTGAATCGAATTCGACATGCCAGTAAAATCCAAAAAAAGAAATCGAATCTGCTTGTTTTTTTCGATTCTTTCAATCGGAATCATCATACAAAAAAGCAGCACCTCCCTTTCTCGTTTCCGAAAAAGAAGAAGTACTGCTTTTTAATAGGCATTACCGAGATGGATACGTGAATCCTTCACCAATGACTTCGCGCACTTTATGAATGACGACGAAGGCGCGGGGATCCGCTGCTTCGACGATCTGTTTCAACGGTGCCAGTTGTCGTTTATCGACGATCATATACAACATATCATTCTTTTGTTTCGTGAAATGACCGTGACTGTGGATGACCGTCGCGCTACGACCGAGCGTCTCTGTCAAGATCGTCGCGATTTCCTCTTGGCGATGACTGATGATCGTGACCGCTTCGCGGACATTCAATCCTTCGCTGACGAGATCAATCAAATACGAGCCGATGATGATCGCAATCAACGTGTACAGCATCGTTTCTTCTCCGAACAGAAATCCTGATGCACCGACGACCGCGACATCGATGATGAACATCGAGACCGCGATACTGAGATTCAAGTACTTATTCATCAGTCGAGCGATGATCACTCCGCCGCCCGTAGTTCCTCCAGCACGAATGACAAGTCCGATTCCGACGCCAATCAGAATTCCCGCATAGACCGTACCGATTAAACGGCTGTCAGATGATGTCGCAAGACTAGCAGTCGAGGAGAGGACAAATGATGTGACGGCGACCGAGATGACGGAGTAAAGCATCGTCTTCCGACTGAGGAATCGATAACCGACGATGAACAGCAAGGCGTTCGCAATCAGGGAAACAAGTCCCGTATCCCAGCCATAGAGATAGTAGAAGATGACCGTGATCCCGATTAATCCGCCTTCTGAAAGATCGTTCGGAATCGTAAAGTAGTTGATTCCAAAGGCGAGAATCGCCGACCCGATGATGACCCAAAAGATGTCCTTCCAAGAAATCAATTGCATCGCCTCAAAAGCACGGCGTCTCGTTTCTGTCGTTGTTGATGTTTTTCGTACGTTCATATGCGTTCCTCCTTTTTTGATTAGGCGTGGCTCAATAAAAATTCCGTACTGAAACGATGTCAGTACGGAATGATCACACGGTAAGACCGGTTCTTTTAATTAAATACAATCCAAAGGATACCGACGACCAAAAAGGCGATCGAAACCCCGAACATGATTTTCGCTAAACGTTCTAACACGAATTCACCCCACTAACGCTGATCCGATGACGTAGGACATGCCGATCGATAAGGCACATGAAATGATACCGACAGCAATGTTGCCATTCTCGATTTCACGGTCTACCGGCAAATTCGGTGTCAGGAATTCAAAGATCCAGTATGTCGATATTAACAGTAAGAAGCCAAAAGCACTTTCAAGAAATATCGACCCGACCCGTTCTTCCCCTTGAACAGCGAAATGAACGATATTGGCGAGTCCGATGATTTTTCCACCTGTTGCTAACGCAACGGCGATGTTGCCACTCTTGATATGTTCCCAGTTTTTATACCGGGTTGTCAACTCAAAAAGTGCAAGTCCTAAAATGATCAGTAATCCCGCGACCGAATAGAGCGCTGTCGTATAGACATAGACGTTCTCAAAAATGTTCATCTTACTTTCCTCATTTCAGTTCGATGATCGTCACACCGTGTCCGCCTTCACCTTGGCCACCTAAGCGGTGACCTTTGACGTGACGATGACCTTTTAAGAATTCTTGGACACCTTGACGCATCGCTCCCGTGCCTAGACCATGAATGACGCGAATATGGTCGTAGTTCGATAACAAAGCTTGGTCCATGAAGCGTTCGAGCTTCGATAATCCTTCTTCAACACGGACGCCACGTAAATCCAGTTCAGCTGAAGGCGCCGATTGTTTCGTCACACTCGTGCCACCAGAACGCCCTTTTGTTTGCGGACGTTTTGGAGTACTGCCGATCTTCGCAAGATCTTCCGGTTTGACGTTCACCTTCATGATGCCGACTTGAACGGTGTACTCGCCGTTCGCCTGTTGGTTGATGATATAGCCTTTTTGATTGAAGGTTGTGACTTTGACTTCTTCGCCTTTATCAAAACGTGGCGTTTGATCGTATTTTGCTTTCACTTTAGCGATCCGCTTTTCTTGCAGACTTGGCTTCGCATCTTCAAGTTTTTTACGTGCTTCGATCAGTTCGTGCTCTTTGACGGCACCAGCATCACGTAATTCTTTCAAACGTTTAATGACGCCTTCTGCTTCTTTTTGAGCACGTTCGACTGCACGTGCTGCTTTTTCTTCTGCTTTTGCCAAAATCTCGTTTTTCTCTTCTTGAATCTCGGCTTGTTCTTGCTCGAATTGCTCACGCTCCGCAACAAGTCGCTTCTTCTCTTCAAGCAACTGCGCTTCTAACGTTTCAGCACGTTGTTTTGCTTCTTCCAGTCGTTCAATCATCGTTTCGACGGACTGTGCGTCGCTACCGATTTGACCACGTGCCGCATCGATGATCCGATCTTCGAGTCCAAGACGTTTTGAAATCTCGAATGCGTTCGAGCGTCCGGGTACACCGATGAGTAAGCGATACGTCGGACTGAGTGATTCGACATCGAATTCCATCGATGCATTGACGACCCCTTCTCGGTTATAGCCATATGCTTTTAATTCCGAATAGTGTGTCGTCGCTGCAACGCGCGCTCCGCGGCGTTTTACTTCATCAAGAATCGCGATCGCCAAGGCAGCTCCTTCTGTCGGATCCGTTCCTGCCCCTAATTCATCAAACAGCACTAAACTCATGAAATCGATTTTTTCCATCATCGAGACGATGTTCGTCATGTGCGAACTAAACGTCGATAAGTTTTGTTCAATCGACTGTTCATCCCCGATATCAGCATAAATCGCATCGAAGACACTGAGCTCCGTCTCATCTGCGGCCGGTACGTATAGACCTGATTGCACCATCAATTGCAGAAGACCGATCGTCTTTAAGGTAACCGTCTTACCACCGGTGTTCGGACCAGTGATGACGAGGGATGTAAAATCGCCACCCAGCGAGACAGTGATCGGTACGACCTCTTCTTTTGGAATGAAGGGATGTCGTGCTTCCTTCAGAATGATATGGCGATTTTCATTCAAGCGTGGTTCGACAGCACCAATCTGATGACCGTATAATGCTTTCGCCATGATGAAATCGAGTTCTGCTAGTACATCGAGATTGATGCGCAGCGAATCACCGACACTCCCGACAAGTGCCGACAGTTGGGCAAGGATTCGTTCGATTTCAGCTCGTTCTTTCAAACGCGCTTCTTGGATCTCGTTGTTTGCAGAGACGACAGCTTGTGGTTCGATGAACAACGTCGCACCGGACGCCGACTGATCGTGGACGATTCCGCCGAACGCTTGACGGTATTCTTGTTTGACCGGAACACAATAGCGATCATTTCGCATCGTCACGATGGCGTCAGACAGCATCTTCGCTTTACTGCGTAAGACACTATCGATTTTTGAACGAACTTGTCCTTCGAGCGAGCGTAACTGACTACGTAACGCTCGTAGTTTATCACTTGCCGAATCTTGGACAGTTCCCTGATCGTCGATGGCATGACGGATCCCTTGTTCGATCTCAACAAGCTTCGTGATCTGTTCGATGCGACTATCGAGTCGTGGTAATCGTAGATCCGCGTGATCCTCATGCAATCGTTCCTGGAACGCCTTTACTTGACGTCCTGAATAAACGACGTCTGCGACGGATAAGAGTTCACTCGTCGAGAGGACCGAACCAATCTCTGCTCGTTTGACTTCACTGCGGACATCTGTCAATCCACCGAACGGATAACGGTCACGCAACCGATAGACCGTCGTTGCTTCCGTCGTGACAGCCAATAATTCCTTGACCTGCTCAAACTCTTCCGCTGGACGCATCGCTCGAACGAACTGTGCACCCAGTGAGCTTGCCGTGAACGATAACATGTTTTCTTTTAACTTCTCATATTCTAAGACGCGTAATGCGTTGGCATTCATTTAATCCACTCCTAAACGTTTTCGACCGAAGAAGGCAAGTGCCTCTTCGGCACCCCACGTATTGATGACATCAGACGCCTCCAAATAGGCTTTACGTGCATGGAGGACTCCAAGTTTCATATCTTCTAACATTTCTGGTCGGTGTGTATCCGTATTGATCAAAATTTTCACACCAGCAGCCTTTGCTTTTGCTAGGGAACTCGCCGTCAAATCGAATCGTGCCGGGTTTGCATTCATCTCAAGCGCTGTTCCTGTCTCGGCTGCCAGTTCGATCAAGCGATCGACGTTGACGGCATAACCCTCTCGTCTACCGATGATCCGTCCTGTCGGATGGGCAATCAGAGAAACGTAAGGATTACGACACGCATTCTCAAGCCGTTGCATGATCTCTTCTTCCGTCTGATCGAATTTCGAGTGAATCGAAGCAATGACGTAATCCATCTCTTTTAAGAAATCATCTTCATAATCGAGCGATCCATCAGGCAAGATATCCATCTCGACGCCACATAAAATCGTCATCTCGGGATGTTTCTTACGTGCTGCTTCAATTTCGACACGTTGCGCACGTAAGCGTTCTTCCGTCAATCCATTGACGAACTTCATATACTTACTATGGTCGGTGATCGCCATCCATGTATACCCTCGTGCAGCACACGCATCGACTAGTTCTTCAACGGATAATGTTCCATCTGACCATGTCGTATGCATGTGTACATCCGCTTGGATGTCCTGTTCCGTCAAAAGGCGTGACAAATCCTGTTCAAACTCGTGCCGCCCTGCTCGTAATTCAGGTGCGATGAACGGTAAGTCGTACCGCGCAAACAATTCTTCTTCCGTCTTCGGTTGGACTAATCCTTGTTCGGTCTCAACGCCATATTCAGAAATGCTCTCTCCTCGTTCTTTCGCGAGTTGACGCATCCGAACATTGTGATCCTTCGAACCCGTGAAGTGATGTAATGTGGATGCGTACGCCGCGTCATCGACGATTCGGAAATCAACCGCGATATAATGAACGTCTCGTTTTAAGACGAGTGATACTTTCGTGCTGCCGGCAGCGATGACTTCATCGATCAGCGACAGTTCCAAGAGTTGCTCCTTGATCCGTTCCGGTTCGTTCGTCGAGAGGATGAAATCAAGGTCCTTGCACGTCTCTTCTGCTCGGCGGAAGCTTCCACCAACTTCGAAGCGAATGATTTCATCGAACGACGCAAGGGTCTGATTTAATTCCGCAACGACCTTTCGCATGACACCATACGGTAATCGTTCCGGTCGTGTTTCAAACGTTTCGAGCGCTTTGACGTACTTTTCGACCGTCTTCTTACCGAATCCAGGCATCGCTTCGACTGTACCATCCGCTAATTTCTCTGCAAAGGAATCCGCATCAATAACGCCGACTTCATGTAATTTAGCAAGTTTCTTCCCACCAAGACCTGGAATCTTTAGTAAAGCGATCAGTCCTTCCGGTACTTCTTGTTCGAGTTCCGTCAGTGCCGTACTCGTTCCTGTTTCCCGGTACTCTTCAAGAACAGCAGCCGTTCCTTTACCAATCCCCTTCATCGCCGTAAAATCGTCGATTGCCATGAAGTCAGCATCCGATGCCTCGAGGATACTTGCTGCTTTTCGAAAAGCATTGATCTTAAACGGATTTTCCCCTTTAACCTCTAGGTAAACTGAGATTCGTTCCAAGTGACGCATTGCATCTTGAATCGTACGCATGTGCAATTCTCCCCTCAAAAAAAGCTCCCATTTAACGGGAGCATGTTTATTTTATCAATCCAACTTGATCCATCAGCCAATTCGCAAGGAGCGGTGTATGTTGGATGATGAAACTTGCCAAACTCGAGTCTGCGATCGCATCCTGTATCGACTGGATCGGAACGAATGCTGCGAGGAACAAGAGTAAGAAAATGAAGATGTACATCTCGATGAAGCCGAAGACACCACCTAATAATCCTTTGACTTGTTTTAAAATCGGAATGTTCGTCAACGAATCAAACATCGACAACAAAATTGCTAAGATGATCTTTGTACCGAAGAACAGGACGACGAACCAAAAGGCTTTGTAGAATACCTCATCAAGTCGTGCTGAACTTGGAATTGCGAACATCGTCAAGTCGATTCCCGCATCATCCAGTGTAGACGGATATGGAACCCACAAACGGAATTTCGTCGCCAGTTCCTCATAGAACGACAAGGCGACGATGAAGGAAATGATCAGGCTGAGCAAATGCCCGGCCTGCAATACGACTCCCCGTCGGACACCCGTCATGACGCCTAAGGCGAGAAGTAATAAGATAACGAGAGAAATCATAGTTTATAGTTCACCCAAATTCTTTTTTATTTTTACGTAATCACTACCAATATTAAGCGCCGCTAGGACGGCGATTTGACGAACGTCGAGTTGTGGTGCTTGTTCTCGGATTTCTCGAATTTTCGTATCCACGAGGAGACCCACTTCGCGTACGTGTTCTGGCGACTCCGTTCCGACAATCGTATAATCATTGCCTGCGATATGAATCGTCGTCCGGTTCAACCCTTCTGAATCAGCCATTTTTCTGTCCTCCTCATACTTTGCTTCTTTCATATAGTACCATCATTTTCGTTTTAGGAAAAGAAGTCCCCCATCGGTCTTAAGGATGGTATGCTTAATCCCGGAAAGGGAGGTTATCTCGTGGGAACTACCGTTTTACGCTTATCTAAAGAAAAGCAAGACCTCGTCATACAAGAGTTTAAGCAAGGACAGACGAAGAGTCCACCGTATGCCCGCTTCGCCGCTAAAGTACCTGGATGTGTCATCACAATTTACAATTCTGGAAAAGTGATGTTTCAAGGAACCGAAGCTGAAACCATCGCTTCACGCTTTGGCACGGCTACACCAACTAAATCGAAGGAACCACTTGTATCCACGTTACCAGCTGGTTTTGCAGAATGGTCCGTCGCTGGAAGTGACGAAGTCGGAAAAGGCGATTTCTTCGGTCCACTCGTCGTCGTCGCTTCCTTCGTTGATCGAAAGCAGATTGCACTTCTTCAGGAACTCGGTGTTCGGGACTCCAAACATCTGAACGATACCGAGATTCGTCGGATTGCTCGCGATCTCCATGCGGTCATTCCGTACACATATCGTATCCTACACAATCCAGAATACAATCAGATGCAACGGACGATGACACAAGGAAAGATGACTGCCCTGATGCATAATGATGTACTCGAGCGACTTCTTGACCAACTGGAGACGAAACCAGAAGCGATATTGATTGATCAGTTCGCTGAAAAGACTGTTTACTACAAACATTTGTCTGGTGTCGTCAATCCTGTTCGAGAAAATGTCTACTTCTCGACCAAGGCGGAACAACTCCATGTCGCCGTCGCTGCTTCCTCGATCATCGCTCGCGCCATCTTTTTGAAGGAGATGGACAAATTGAGTGAAACAACAGGTGTCGTCATTCCCAAAGGTGCTGGTGCTAAAGTGGATCAAGTCGCTGCTTCACTGATCTTACGTTATGGAGCTGATCAACTTCGTGACTGGACGAAAGCCCATTTTGCGAATACGAAAAAGGCACAACAACTAGCTGCGAAACGAAACCGACCATGACCTTAACGGAATGGTCGGTTTTTTTAAACGACGGACTCCCCTTCAGACAGTCGTTCTAATTCCGCAAGAAGTATGTGTTTTTCATTAAAAGGAATCGTTTTTGTACCGATTCGTTCTACCTCATCATGACCTTTCCCGACGATGACGATGCGTTTTCCTTCGTGCGCCAGATGCGCTGCTTGTACGAGCGCTTCGTGACGGGATGTATGGCACCCTACTAAATGTTCACGTGGAATATCGACGATTAGCTCTTCGATGATTTGATCCGGATTCTCTGTCCTCGCATCATGGACCGTTGCGATGATGTGTTCACAATATTTGCTTGCGATTCGCCCCATCTCTGCTCGTTTCGTTCGATCACGCTCTCCAGCTGCGCTTAAAACGACCGATAGCGACTCTCCGGAAGAAGTGAGTGCCTGTAAACATTTTTCTAGACCATCCGGTGTATGGGCATAATCGATATAAATCTCACAAGGTGCCCAGTCCAATCGTTCAAGTCGTCCTTTCGGCAATTCCAGTTCTGGAATATGACGAATCAACGTATAGAGATTGGCATCGCCTGCCCGCAATAATCCCATCGCCGCCGCTAAATTCGCTGCATTGAATTCACCTAGTAAAGCTGTCGGCACACGCGTCGTCGTCTCATCGATGCGCACGTTAACAGTATCCGTCAGCCATTCGACTGCGATTTGTGATGTTCGGTGCGGTTGCGTCGTATACCAGATGACGGGTTGCAAAGGCGCAGCTTCTCGCATGACGCGACTCCAACCATCTTCTCGATTTAAGACGATGGTCCGACCATTTGACGCAGCGACTTGTTGAAACAATAAGGCTTTCGTCTTGGCGTAATCCTCCATTGAATGATGGTAATCCAAATGATCATGTGTCAGGTTCGTAAATGCTGCCGAGTGGAAGGAGACTCCCTCGACTCGACCTTCAGCTAATGCATGAGAAGACACTTCAATGATGCAATCCGTCATGCCTTGTTCAACCATTTCATACAACAGTCGATGTAAGATGATGGCTTCAGGCGTCGTATTCGGCGTCTCAATGAGTTCCTCATCAATTCGTGCACCGACCGTGCTGATCATGCCGGCTTTTATACCTGCTGCTCGAAAGAGATCATACGCCAATTTCGTCGTCGTCGTTTTTCCATTCGTTCCGGTTACACCGTAGACACGCATCTTTTGACTCGGTTGATCGTAAAAGCGATTCGCGACTTGACCTGCAAGTCGTTTCGTATCCGGCACAGTAATGACGGGAACCGGACAATCCGGAAACGATCGTTCAGCTAAAATCGCCGCAGCTCCGTTTTTGATTGCCTGATTGATATAATCGTGACCATCAACAGTGTAGCCGTTGATACAGATGAATAATCCGCCAGGTGTGATTTGTCTCGAATCTGTTGCGATATTCGTGATGAGTGGATTGATTGCTTCATTTATAGTGATTGGTAATAGTTCAGTCAGAAGCTTCGCTAGTCGATTCATGATGTACTCTTCCCTTCTTGTCTCTTCTCTATGTCAAGATGATTTAGTCAACCGATCACATAAGCAGTCGTATCCATGGTTTCAAGTAAATCAAATACTCTTTTACGGAACATACCCGCTTTAATACCTGCTTAATCTTTTATCGTGCTAGAAAATAATTCACTTCAATGCATGAAATGAGCGTTTCTTCCCTTGCACCTCTTAATCAGCTTTGATACACTCTTAAAGTTAACTAGTTAACTAAAAGGAGAAATAAAATGCTCTACACACAAGAAGATGTTCTCGGACAATTATCAAAAGTCTCACGTCTCGTCAAACGAGAGATTGATGCTACTTTGCTTCCATACTCTTTACACACGGGTCAATGGGCACTAATAAAAGCAGTTGCATTACTACAACCTGTTTCACAAGTCCAATTGGCAGATTATCTAATCATTGAAAAACCAGCTGTGACAAAAACCGTCTCACGTCTTGAGACGCTTGGTTTCATCACTCGGATAAAAGAAGGACGAACACACTTTGTCTCATTGACACCTTTAGCCATCGAACGGTTCGACCAAATCGACGCTGCGGTTCAAGAAACACACCAACGATTACTTACCTCCTTCTCCCTTACCGATCAGCAACAGCTCGGTGAGTGGATGACGCACTTACTTACTCTACATCGACAGGAGGAATCCTTATGACTGCTCGGTTATTCTCGCGTCATTACGTCATGACGCTGATCATTAATCTATTGCTCTTCATCACGTTTTATTTATTAAATGCGTCACTTCCTTTACTCGCTGCTAAACAGTTTCCAGTCTCCGCTTCAGCACTCGGGTGGATCGTGACGAGCTTCATTCTAGCAACCGTCTGTTCTCGTCCATTGATTGGTCACTGGTTGGATCGTTACGACTTAAAGCGCATCTTGATGATCTCTGCAAGTCTCTTTACAGTCATGAGTATCTGCTATATGCTTGTCCTACCTTTGGAATCATTTTTCTATCTAATCATCATCCGTATCATCCACGGATTTAGTTTCGGGATGTTATCTTCTTCGATCAGCCTCGCCGTCACGACACTGATTCCAAAAACACGTCAAGGCGAAGGGATGGGGTATTTCGTCCTGTCGATGAACTTGGCATCCGTCCTTGGTCCTGTCATCGGTCTTGCCTTTATTCAAGAAAAAGCATTCGTTCTGTACTTCGTGACAGTTGCTGCCCTAGCAGTCATCGCCTTGTTGTTCATGATGCGTCTACCGCTGACGAGCCAACATGTTCCAAGTACTTCCGCGTTTCGTCTAAGCCAATCTCTCTTCTTATCACGTCCGCTTTTGTTGGTCGCGACTCTTTTGGCAGGCGTTGCGATTTCTAGTACATCCGCCTTCATCTCACTGTATACGGACTCGATTGGACATATCGCATATGCTTCTTATTTTTATGCGTTAGTCGCTCTCGGAATGGTCGGGATTCGACCAATTGCCGGAAAATTGTTTGATCAGCGAGGGGCTGCATTCGTGCTGTTGCCGTCTTATGCCCTTTATATGATTGGCTTTGTCATTCTCGGCATGTATCCTTCGTTTGCTGGTTTATTGACTGCTGCCATCATCATTGGTATCGGTTCTGCTTCCATCTTCCCGGGACTTCAAACTGTCCTCTTGAACTTCGCGCCGCCCGCACAGAAAGGAAAAGCCATCTCGACCTTTTTCCTTGCTTACGACACAGGCTTTGGAATCGGTGCCTTGATTCTCGCCACAGTCGCAAGCGGCATCGGCTATTCTAATATGTTCTTATCCTGTAGTCTGATCGTTCTCGTAAGTGGTCTACTGTATTTCACCTTTACGAAACGAAAAGCTGCGTCATCTGAAACAGAAGAACTTGCTTCTTAAATCTATCCCATTAAACGAAAACAGCCGCCTTCCTTTGAAAGGAAAGCGGCTGTTTGTTTATCCTGATTATGCGCGAAGTTCCGCATTAAACGTTTCTTTCACTGCATCAACGACTCGCTGTTGCGCTGTCGTGATTTCTTCATCGACTAACGTCCGTTCTTTGTTTTGATAACGGAGGGAGAAAGCAAATGATTTTTCATTCTCTCCGACGTTCTCACCCGTATAGACATCGAACAATTCGATCGTCTGTAGAAGTGGACCGGCTGCTTCCGTCATGACATCAACGATTGCTTGTGCTGGCACTGAACGTTCGACGACGATTGCTAAGTCTCGTGTCATCGATGGGAAACGTGAAATTTCCGAATAGACCTGCTCTTCCTTCGAACGCAGTACCATCGCCTCTAATTCAAAGACGTACACTTCTTTTAGACCATACTGTTCTTTTGACAGACCAGGATGGACTTGACCGACGAATCCGATCGCTTCTCCGTCAAGCAGAATGCGTGCCGTCCGTCCTGGGTGCATCGATGGAATGTTCGCTGCCTCGAACGTCAACGTGACACCGGCTGCAGATCCGAGTGTCTCGACGATTCCTTTCATGACGAAGAAATCCGTTTTGACAAGTGTTCCGTGCGCCCGGTGTTGTTCTGACACACCGACTGCGACACCACCGATCATTTCTTGTTCGATCGGGAGTGTTTCAAGTGACGCATCCCGTTGCAGATAAACACTGCCGAGTTCATAAAACGCAACGTCGGCATGCTGTCGTGCGACGTTATGCTGCGCGACTTCAAGGAGTCCCGGAATGAGTGACGTCCGCAGTGTCGAACGGGCTTCACTGATTGGCATCGCCAGTTTGACCGGATGCAAATCTTCCCGTTCATTAAATTGCATCGCGCGTTGTTCGCTCGTCAATGAATACGTGATCGCTTGTGAAAGACCCGCTCCCTGCAATGTCCGGCGTAAATGACGACGGTGTATGTTCCGTTTCGGTAAAAAACCACGGCTCGCTTCAGACGGTAAGCTTGAAGTCAGGGCATCATATCCATAGAGACGTGCCACTTCTTCTGCTAAATCAGCTGGGATTTTCAAGTCTTGGCGGCGAGTCGGTACGCTGACCGTCAAGGCATCACCCGACAATTCAACACCGAGACCAAGACGTTCGAGTAACGTTTGCATGACCGTTCCTTCGATTTCCATACCAAGACGATGATTGATGTATGAGACACTTGCTTCAATCAAATGATCGTCAAGCTCGAGCGTTCCGGCTTGAGCGACACCCGCTTGAACCGTTCCACCCGAGAGTTCAGCAATCAAAGCTGCTGCCCGATCGAGTGCTAACAAGACACGACGTGGATCAACACCTTTTTCGAAACGGGCACTTGAGTCAGAACGAAGTCCAAGAACACGGCTCGTCTTCCGAACGGAAATCGGTGCGAAGTAAGCTGATTCTAAAATGATCGATGTCGTGTTCCCGTCAACTTCGGTATTCGCTCCACCCATGACACCAGCAAGTGCGACCGGGCGTTCCCCGTCTGTGATGACGAGCATCGAAGAATCGAGCGTCCGTTCGACTTCATCTAGCGTCGTGAACGACTCCCCTGCGCGCGCTTGACGCACGACGATCCGTTTTCCGAGTTTTTCGGCATCAAATGAATGAAGCGGTTGACCTGTCTCGAGTAAAACGAAGTTCGTAACGTCGACGACGTTGTTGATCGGACGAATGCCGTTCGCGATCAAACGGTTTTTTAACCAAGTCGGTGATTCTTGAATCGTCACGCCTTGAATTTCTCGTGCCGCGTAGAACGGGCAGTCCTCTGAATCAAGCGTCACGTCGACTGCCGTCGCAGTTTCTGCTTCTTTGACTTCAACGACCGGGAAAGTCGGTGTCGTATCATAAAGCGCCGCCACTTCGTGTGCGACACCATACATACTGAGGCAGTCCGAACGGTTCGGCGTTAACCCAAGTTCGAGGATTTCATCGCGTAGACCGAGTAACTCCAAGACGTCTTGTCCTGGTGTGACTGGTTCACGGAACGTATGAATCCCGTCCTGCTCATCTTCTCGGATATATTTCTTTTCGAATCCGAGTTCTTCGAGTGAACAGATCATCCCTTCTGAGACGACACCGCGCAATTTGGCACGTTTAATTTTAATACCTGGTAAGCGAGCTCCGACACGTGCGACGATGACATCTTGTCCAGCTTCGACGTTCGGTGCACCACACACGATTTGAACCGGTTCGTCTTGTCCGATGTCGACCGTCGTGACGTTCAATTTATCTGCTTCTGGATGTTTTTCTTTCGTTAACACACGTCCGACGACGATATTGTTCAACGCTTCATCCCGGACATCGACGCCTTCGACTTCGATCCCGCTCTTTGTAATCAAATCAGCCAAATCTTGTCCTGACGTGTGACTGACATCCACATATTCGTTCAACCATTGTTTTGAGACTAACATCTGCGTTCCCCCTTAAAACTGTTCGCTGAAGCGAACGTCATTCGTATAGAAGTGGCGAATATCATCGACACCGTATTTCAACATGGCAATCCGTTCGATACCCATTCCGAATGCGAATCCTGACATTTTCGTGCTATCATATTCAGCCATTTCAAGAACGTGAGGATGGACCATTCCCGCACCCAGAATTTCAATCCAACCCGTCTGTTTACAGATATTGCATCCTTTACCGCCACATTTGAAACACGAGACGTCGACTTCGACGGACGGCTCTGTGAATGGGAAGAAACTTGGGCGTAAGCGGACTTCACGTGCTTCACCGAACATCTGCTTCGCGAAGGCTTCAAGCGTTCCTTTTAAGTCTGCCATCGAAATCGATTCTCCGACGACGAGTCCTTCGACTTGCATGAATTGGTGCGAGTGCGTCGCATCATCTTCGTCTCGACGATAGACTTTACCTGGGCAGAGAATGCGGATCGGTTCACCTTTAGAAGCGAGCATCGTCCGTGCTTGGACCGGTGACGTATGCGTTCGCATCAAAATTTCTTCCGTGATGTAGAATGAATCTTGCATATCGCGTGCTGGGTGATCCTTCGGTAAATTCAACATCTCGAAGTTGAAGAGATCTTGCTCGACTTCTGGTCCTTCGGCAATCGTGTAACCGAGTCCGACGAAGATGTCTTCGATCTCATCCGTCACTTGTTGCAAGAGGTGCGCATGACCGACCTTTTTCGGTCGTCCTGGTAACGTGACGTCAATTGCTTCCGCTGCCAGTTTCGCATCCATTTCTTGTTGTTTGACAGCTGTCAGACGTTGTTCCAATTGCTCTTGGATCGCTTGACGGACCGTATTTGCGATCTCACCGACGACTGGTCGTTCTTCCGCTGATAACTTTCCCATTCCTCGTAATACTTCTGTGATTGGCCCCTTTTTTCCGAGATACTTGACTCGGACATCATTGAGTTCTTTTTGTGTCGTTGCCTGATCGACTAATGTCAACGCTTCATCGCGTAATGCTTCTAATTGCTCGCGCATCTTTCCCACTCCTTTAGTTGAAGATATAAAAAAACGTCCCTCCGGCAAATGCCGAAGGGACGATGTAAACACCGTGGTACCACCCTTGTTTGACTTTTCAATCGAAAAGTCCTCCAATCGCGCGATAACGGGCGCATCCCGTCACGATCTCTCGTGCGACTCCGGAGTGAATTCGGTTAGCAGATTCACGAAGCAGTTTTCAGTCTACGACCGCTTCTCCCTGATTGAATCGTTCCCTAACGTACTCTGTTCCATCAACGTCCATGATATATTCCTGATGTTCACTTTAGCATGAACGCCTGTCGGTTTCAATCCACGCTTGCAAAATGATAGAGCAAAATACCAGCCGCTACTGCTGCATTCAGCGACTCTGCTTTACCACGAATCGGAATGTAGGCACGCTCATCACAGTACGAGAGCAACTCTGGCGCAACGCCTTGTGCTTCATTCCCGATGATTAAACCGAGTGCGTCCATCGGTGCGATCCCTTGATAAGACGTCGCCCCTTCTAACGCCGTTCCGATTACCGCAATTCCTTGCTCGTGCAAGGCATTGACTGCCTCTTCGAGCGGCATGGAGATAACAGGTAGGTGGAATAGCGATCCTTGCGTCGCACGGATGACTTTTCCGTTATAGACGTCAACTGTTCCCGGTCCGACGACGACACCATCGAATCCAGCTGCGTCAGCTGTCCGAATCATCGTTCCGACGTTCCCTGGATCTTGCAGACGATCGAGGAGCAGATAGCGTCCTCGCTCTAATTGTGCCGAAGCTTGTTTCATCTCACAGACAGCGAAAATGCCTTGCGACGTTTCCGTCTCAGCCAATACTTTGATGACGGCATCATCGATCGTAAAGACATCGGCATTTCGTTTCCAAGAACCGGGTACTTGGTACGATTCACGCACGATCAATTCCTTGACGATTCCGGCGCGAACAGCTTCTTCAATCAGATGTTCTCCCTCAATCAAAAAGCGATTCGTCTGCAGACGTCCTTTTTTCGTTAAGAGTTTTTTCCATTGTTTAACGATTTCGTTCTTTGCTGATGCGATGTGCTTCATTGTTTTATTACCCCTCGTAGATCGCTTGGACAGTCTCCGCATCTAAACGTTTTGTCACAGCAACGACTAAATCGACGGCTGCTTCGAAATCGGCTTTATGCATGATTGAGACGTTCGTGTGCAGGTAACGGATCGGTACAGTCAATGCAAGTGATGGAACACCTGTATTCGATAAGTGGAACTTCGCTGCATCCGTTCCGCCACCTGGTGTTAAGTCCAGTTGATACTTGATATTTTCTTCTGTTGCAACTTTCGTCACGAAATCAATCAATCCGCGATGTGCGATCATCGTTGCATCGAACATGATGACTTGAACGCCTTCACCTAATTTCGACAATGCTTCACGATCGGTCATCCCTGGCGTGTCACCCGGGATACCTGTATCGACAGCAAAGGCGATTGATGGTTTGAGCAAGTGTGCGACAGTTTGAGCCCCACGTAACCCGACTTCTTCCTGAACAGTCGCTCCTGCGAAAATCGTGTTCGGATGACCGTCTGCTTTTAAGCGTTTGATTGCTTCGATTGCGATGGCACAACCAATCCGGTTGTCCCACGCTTTTGCCATCAAGAAGTTCTCATTTTTCATCACAGTAAATTCGCAATGTGGAACGACCGTATCACCCGGACGAATTCCCCAACCGTCGACTTCTTCTTTTGATGAAGCACCGATATCGATGAACATATCTTTAATGTCGACCGGCTTATTGCGCGCTTCCGGTGGTAAAACATGAGGTGGTTTTGCACCGATTACACCTGGAATGACTTCACCAGATGACGTTACAATGTTCATACGCTGTGCCAAGAGGACTTGACCCCACCAACCGCCGAGTGGTTGGAAACGAAGGAATCCTTTTTCATCGATCTTCGTGACCATGAATCCGACTTCATCCATGTGACCAGCAATCAATACACGTGGTGCATCTTCGCCTGCGCCTTTATGTTCAGCAAACAGACTACCGAGACCATCTTGGTGGAATGCTTCTGCATGAGGTTCTAAATATTCACGCATGAGGCTCCGGACTTCTTTTTCGTTTCCCGGTACACCTGTTGCGTCCGTGAGACGTTTTAGCATATGTAATTGTTCGTTCATCTGATTTCCTCCTTAAGTAACCGTTGTCTTGTCGCACATGGTTTGCTTCATTTTTAGAAATGTAAGCCTTGAAAATCATATCCTGTGTAAAGCCTAGTGTAGCACCTAATGCAAGGTATGCACCAATCAGAACGTCATAACTTTGTTCCGTCCGCGAAATCGCAAAGACGTTCGTTTTGTTATAGACATCTAAAAAAGCATCCGTTGCTGTCAAATAGAAGTCACCTTCTGTAAAATGACTTTTCTTGTACTCAAGCGCTAGACCTAGTGAGAGTAGAAAATGGACGCCATCGACATATTCCTCAAGAATTGTGACTTGAGCGGATGGTCCCTTCTTCGACCAGAACTTAAAGCAACGTGTCTCGTTCGCAAGTTCACCGAGTTCGACCAATAAGGCGAGTAAACGCTCGTCGAATTGATTGCCTGTCAATTGATGTTCTGACTGAATCCGTTTATCCAACTGTTCTTGCATCTCAAAAAGTGTCAACCAATCCATCTTTAATTCTCCTTCTATCTAAAAAAATCATATGACCGTCTCATCGACGTGCCTTCTTATTTTATCATTAAATCGAAAAAAACGTCGGAGAATTAAATTCCCCGACGAATTGTAGAACTTAAGCGTTCAATTTTGCTTTTGCTGTGTCAGCAAGTGAAGCAAATGCAGTTGCATCTGTAACTGCGAGGTCAGCGAGCATCTTACGGTTAACGTCGATACCTGCTAATTTAAGACCATGCATCATGCGGCTGTAAGAAAGACCGTTGATACGTGCTGCCGCATTGATCCGAGTGATCCAGAGGCGACGGAAGTCACGTTTCTTTTGACGACGGTCACGGTAAGCGTACATGAGAGATTTCATGACTTGCTGTTTCGCAACCTTGAAGAGTGTATGTTTCGAGCCGTAGTAGCCCTTAGCTAATTTGAGTTGTTTTTTACGACGTTGACGAGTCGTATATCCGCCTTTTACGCGTGGCATATAAATTCCCTCCTAAATCTGTATACGATTGGATAAATTACTTCGCGATCATGTGACGGATGCGTTTGAAGTCACCCGTAGATACCATGCTAGCTTTACGTAATTTACGTTTCGCTTTTGTTGATTTGTTACCGAACAAGTGGCTTGTGTAAGCACGACCACGTTTCAATTTGCCAGAAGCAGTACGTTTGAAACGTTTAGAAGCACCGCGGTGCGATTTCATTTTAGGCATGAGAGATTCCCTCCTACTTCGATTCGATTAGTCTTCTTTCTTAGGAGCAAGCACGAGGAACATGCTGCGTCCTTCCATCTTCGGTCTCTGTTCCACAACACCGAACTCACTTAAATCCGTTGCGAGGCGTTCGAGAACGCGTTTACCGATTTCCGAGTGAGTGATGGCACGACCGCGGAAACGAATACTCGCTTTCACTTTGTTACCATTCTCCAAGAATTTCTTCGCATTACGGAATTTCGTTTGGAAGTCGTTCTCCTCGATCGTCGGGCTAAGACGAACTTCTTTCATCTGAATCACTTTCTGATTCTTCCGAGTTTCTTTGTCCTTCTTTTGCATCTCGAAACGGTATTTACCGTAGTCCATGATCTTACAAACTGGCGGCGTCGCTTGTGGAGCGACCATGACGAGGTCAAGTTCCGCTTCCTCTGCGAGACGTAGCGCTTCGTTGCGTGATTGGACACCTAGTTGAGCACCATCCGCTCCGATAAGACGAACTTCCCGGGCACGGATGCTTTCATTGATTAACAGATCTTTGCTAATGGTTAGCACCTCCATCGTGCAATGCACGAAAAATGAATGATAGAAAACGCTATAAAAAAAGCGTCGGCAGTTCTTCCCGCCCACACTCATAAGGAACGTCAAAGCATAGCAATCGCTATACATTGCGTATCTTCATGATGAACCAGTACGAGTCGTCATACATGGTGAGAAGCGGGATGCTTCTGCTTTGTTGTCATTTCACTTTGCTATCATAGCACTTGTTTTCCCGTGATGTCAAGCCGCTTTCTATGTTCTTACAGAACGTTGCTCACATACTTGATTATAATAGCAATCCTTTAGCGGATAAGCAAGAAGTTTCTAACCTGATTTTCACGGGTACATTCACTACATGTCAAAAAGATTCAGAACATTCGCAAGCAAAATTGTTTATTTAGAATGATTATTGTTTTATAATCAATGTAATCTTACATAAAGGGGAGAATAACAGATGACTGAAAAACGATTAACGACCAATCAAGGTGTACCAATCGGAGACAATCAAAATTCACGCACGGCTGGACGTCGTGGACCTACATTATTAGAAGACTATCAATTAATCGAAAAGATGGCCCATTTCGACCGGGAACGTGTACCTGAGCGTGTTGTACATGCTCGTGGATTCGGTGCTCACGGTGTCTTCACTGTGAAAAACTCGATGAAAAAGTACACGAAAGCTGCGTTTTTACAAGAAGAAGGGACAGAAGTTCCTGTCTTCGCCCGTTTCTCGACTGTTATTCACGGCACGCATTCTCCAGAGACACTCCGCGATCCACGTGGATTCTCTGTCAAGTTCTATACAGAAGAAGGAAACTGGGATTTCGTCGGGAACAACCTTCCTGTCTTCTTCATTCGCGACGCTATGAAGTTCCCGGATATGGTCCATTCACTTAAACCAGATCCACGCACGAATATTCAAGATCCCGATCGTTACTGGGACTTCATGACACTTCGTCCAGAATCGACGAACATGCTCATGCACCTTTTCACGGATGAAGGTATTCCTGCAAGCTACCGTAAAATGCGTGGTTCTTCCGTCCACTCATTTAAATGGGTGAATGCTCACGGCAACACGGTCTATGTTAAACTTCGCTGGGTACCAAAAGCTGGCGTTCATAATCTCTCAGCTGAAGAAGCAACAGAGATTCAAGGAAAAGATTTCAACCATGCTTCAAACGATACGTTCCAAGCGATTGAAGACGGAGATTATCCGGAATGGGATCTGTTCGTACAGGTGCTCGATCCGGCTGACGTCGATCAGTTCGATTTCGACCCGCTCGACGCAACAAAAGATTGGTTTGAAGATGTCATCCCGTTCCAACACGTCGGTACGATGACGCTGAACAAAAACGTCGACAACTATTTCGCTGAAACGGAATCTGTCGGGTTCAACCCAGGTGTCTTGATTCCAGGGATGTTGCCATCTGAAGATAAGTTGTTACAAGGTCGTCTGTTCTCTTACTCGGACACACAACGCTACCGTATCGGAACGAACTATCAACAACTTCCGATTAACTGTCCGTTCGCACAAGTGAATAACTACCAACGTGATGGTGCAATGCCAGTTGGTCAGCAAACGAGTCCGGTGAACTACGAACCGAACCGTTATCAAGAAGAACCAAAAGAAACACCAGAGTATACGGAAGAAAACCAGCCGTTACTTGATGATAAACATGGTCGTCTCGAAATCGAGAAGACGAACAACTTCGGTCAAGCCGGCGAAGTATACCGTCGTTTGACAGAAGACGAGCAAGCAGCTCTTCTGAAGAACCTAGTCAATGATCTCGAACAAGTACGTCATGAGAACACAGTCTTGCTCGCAATCTGTAACTTCTACCGTGCTGATGCTTCACTCGGTCAGAAACTATCAGAAGCGCTTCAAGTCGATATCGAACCGTTCTTGCAACAAATGCGTTCGTAATATGACACAAGCACCCTTGACTTACGTCTTGGGTGCTTTTTTTATGTCTTAGTATGGAATGAAATCGTAGCGTTCTGCCGTCTTGTACGTGAACTCATTGAGTTTCTTGAATAAGACGATTTGATCGAGACCGACCTGCTTGACCGTATTTTGTTGCATGTAACGTTTTTGTTCTGACGTAAACGTATTATAGATGGGAGCATAACCATTGCTTTGGAACGGTTGCATTTGAATCGCCCGATCCGCATCTTCAAATCGATTGTAGCGAATCGTCCCTCCGACAACTCCTCTACCGAGAATCGTCATCGCTTTTCCATCCGCCCGGTGCACATTTCGAATCGTATTGTAACGAACCGTCGGATTCTTCCAGTTCATCATCGAAATCGCGTAATCCTTTGTTCCGTCAATCGTATTTTTTTCGATCCGGACATTCGTGTGTAATCTATTTTCTGTGTATTGATGTGTGCCAATTGCCACGTTGATATTACGGAACAGGTTATTGCGAATCATGATATCTGCGTTCGGCGTTCCGTCTTGTTTCGACCACTTCCAGTTGAAGCCCTTTGTGATCGGGTCTGGTGTATCGAGATTAATCGATTCATTCGGACCGGTATTCGGGATCATGACGGCGTCGACGAATTTCATGTTTTCGATGACTGCCTTCTTCGTCGCATCAAGTTCCATCGCATGTGAACCTTTTTGATTCCGTACTGTGATGCCGCCGATATACAAGTTTTGATTATGGGCAATGGCGAATGCTGAACCACGCGTATATCGCTTCAAGTCGATTTGCGCATTCCCTTTCCCGATGATTTTAACGTTCTGTGAGCCATCATACTTTCCGACCTTTTTGTTCAAACGCAACACGGATGGAGCAACAAGATCAAATACACTAGTCGTCGAACTAATCTTCGTCGTTCCCGTTTCCGTCGTCTTCTTGATGATGACGCCATCTTCCAAGATCACCGTCGTATTGGACGGAATACCGACACGTAGTGGAGACAGGTACGTTCCTTTCGTCAAGACGAGTGTCCCGCCACCCTCTTTTTCAAGACGCTCCAAATAGGAGCGCATCGTATAGTGATTACGCGTCTTTGCGTTATAGGTCGTATATTTACGGATCGTCGGGTCAATTGCTTCTGTTTTTGGTGTGATCCGGTACGTCTTTTTTGTCGTCGCCGCACTCACTTCACCCGGATGAATACCAATCAAAAGTGAAGATGCGATGAACACAGCAAGAGTCGTCTGCTTCATTTTTTGTAACTTCCTTCCCCTTATATCAAAACATTACATCTACTAAAGGTTTATTATAGCATTTATCCAATTAAAGGAAAAAATTTTTTCGGTTATATTGGATAGATTTAGCTGAATGATCTCTCTTTTTCATCGGCATGCTGCTTCTTTCTTTTGATTATCACATCACAAAAAAAGTCCGCCCTACATCAGCAGGACGAACTCTTTCGTGAGACTATCATTATTTTGAACGATTCGCGATTTCTTGTTCTAAGTCGGCGACGAATTGTTCAAGTGATGCATTACTTGAATCTTTTGAACCGTAGCGACGAATATTGACTTCGCGTGATTCGACTTCTTTGTCACCTAAAACAAGCATGACTGGTACTTTGTTGACTTGTGCTTCACGAATCCGGTATCCGAGTTTTTCGTCACGGAAATCTGTTTCAACACGAATTCCCTTCTTCAGTAGGATCGCTTTGATTTCACGGGCATAGTCTTCATGAACTTTAGAAACCGGAATCAATTTCACCTGAACCGGTGCGAGCCATGTTGGGAACGCGCCTTTGTATTCTTCAATCAGATATGCGACGAATCGTTCCATCGTCGAAACGACACCTCGGTGTAAGACGACCGGACGATGATCTTGTCCGTCATTTCCTTTGTATGTCAATTCGAATCGCTCTGGTAAGAGGAAGTCGAGTTGGACTGTCGAAAGCGTCTCATCTTTACCAAGCGCTGTCCGAACTTGAACGTCAAGCTTCGGTCCGTAGAATGCAGCTTCGCCTTCTGCTTCGAAGTATTCGAGTTCGAGCTCATCCATCGTTTCTTTCAACTCACGTTGCGCCATTTCCCAAATCGCATCGTTATCGAAGTACTTCTCTTTATCCGCTGGGTCACGGTACGAAAGACGGAATTTGTAATCTGTGATCCCGAAGTCAGCATAGACTTCTTGAATGAGGTGAACGATGGCTTTGAACTCATCTTTCATTTGGTCAGGGCGGACGAACGTATGCCCATCGTTAAGGACCATGTAACGAACGCGCTGAAGACCAGTCAAGGCACCAGACATCTCGTAACGGTGCATACCACCAAGCTCCGCAACACGAAGCGGTAAATCACGGTACGAACGCGGTTCGTTTTTGTAGACCATCATGTGGTGTGGACAGTTCATCGGACGAAGAACGAGTTCTTCATTGTCCATCTCCATTTTCGGGAACATGTCATCTTGATAGTGATCCCAGTGACCCGATGTCTTGTATAGATCGACTGAACCGAGGACCGGTGTGTAGACGTGCTCATATCCAAGTTCGAGTTCTTTATCGACGATATAACGCTCGACTGTTCGACGAATCGCTGCTCCTTTTGGTAGCCACATCGGGAGTCCTTGACCGACTTCTTGGGAAGTGAAGAACAAGCCAAGTTCCTTCCCGAGTTTACGGTGATCCCGCTCTTTCGCTTCAGCAAGGAAGTGGAGATGTTGTTTCAACTGATCTTTTGTCGCCCATGCTGTACCGTAAATCCGTTGTAACATCTTGTTTTTTGAATCGCCACGCCAGTAAGCACCAGCAATGCTCATCAATTTGAAGACTTGTAGCTTCGCTGTCGCTGGAACGTGTGGTCCACGGCAGAGATCGAAGAATTCGCCTTGACGGTAAATCGTCAAATCCTGATCAGCAGGAATCGATTCGATCAATTCGACTTTCAACGGATCATTGAGTTCTTTATAAATCGCGAGTGCTTCGTCACGCGAGACGACTTCCCGTTCGATTGGCAAATTCTCACCGGCGATTTTATTCATCATTTTCTCGATTTCTGGTAAGTCTTCTTCTGTCAGACGACGTTCCATATCGATGTCATAGTAGAAACCATTCTCGATCGTCGGTCCGATTCCGAGATGAATCGTTTCATCCGGATACAGACGTTTGATGGCTTGTGCCATCAAGTGAGCTGAAGAGTGACGAATCAAATCGAGCCCTTCTTCTGAATCCGGCATGATCAATTCGATTGTGCCATCCTCTTCGATTGGACGACGATAATCGATTGCGTGCCCGTTTAGTTTTGCAGCAAATGCTTTTTTACGAAGTCCTGGGCTGATTGAAGCAGCGACTTCTTCTGCTGTCGTACCGACTGCAAATTCCTTTACGGCGCCATCTGGAAATGTAAGTGCGATGTTTGACATGACTGTTTCCCCCTTTAACAAAATAAAAAAGACTCATCCCTAAAAAGGGACGAGTCTTAATCTCGTGGTACCACCCTCGTTCCCGGACCAATGCAGGTTCGGCTCGAACACGCGTTAACGGGCGTGAGGCGCAAACGGATTAGCCCCGTTCGTGCTATGAGGGAGTAAAGACATGAATGATTCCATGAGAAGCTTCCACCATTCTTCTCTCGCTAGTTTGGTTCATTTCATACTTCATATCCTCAATCGTTGCATCGTCTATTGACGTGTCATTAGTATAACGAATCGATCGCTTCCTTGACAAGGAAAATTAGTAGCGACGTCGATTTTCACCAAGGAACTCAATCGGTTGCGTCGTCGTCCGGATCCGCTCCATCAATCGTGCGGCCTTTAACTTATCGCCTTGATCGTTCGTAATCCCGAAATGGAGCTCGAGTTCATCATAAGATAAGTTCGAGCTGAACAATGTCGGCAGACGATGCATCATGCGATATTGCAAAATGATCCCGAACAACTCATCCCGTACCCACGGACTGATCGATTCTGCACCGATATCATCAATTAATAAGACTGGAATCGTTTGGAATCCTTCGAGGAACGTATCGAACGAGTCCGACCGGATCCGCCGTTTTGCTTCAGCGACGAACCCCGGGGCATGGACGAGAATCGTTGCAATCCGTTCTTTCTTCAGTGCATTCCCGATCGCAGCCAAGAGATACGTTTTTCCGACACCAAAGCTACCGTGCAGGTACAGCCCCTTTACATGCTCTTTTGAGCGCAAGTGATTGAGGAACTGCGAAGCCGCGCGCAAGGCGAGCTTGCGGTCCGTCGTCGACAAGTCGAAATCGCTGAAGTTCGCATCGCGCACTTCATCCGGCAGGAACAGACTCTTGAACTTTTTCTCAAGTGCACGTTCATCTTCTCGGTCTTTGAGTGCTTGCGACTTCTCATACGAGACGACGATCTGTCCTTTTTCGACGTGCAGGATCGGCTGATAGCCTTCGATGACGGCTTTGCTTTCGATCAATCGATTCCCATCCATCTGTTCCGCGTATTCGTTCAGTTTGAGCATTCCCCGCTCGATCATCCGTTGATCAATCTCCGGATGGGTCCGTAAGAACATGACGACCCCCGGATGAGACAACACCCGTTGTTGAATCGCTCGAACCGATTCTGCGACGTCCGGTCGACTTAATATTTTTTCGATAGATGATTGGATATGTTCCATGTCCCGACTCCTTTAGTTCCCCTTCAGTTCTCGTAAGATTCGTTCCATCTCTTCATCGTCTGGAACATCTGCTTCGAAACTCGCTTTTTTAGAGGCTTCATACTGTTGCTGCTTCGCCTTCTCTTCTTGCAACCACTTCGGATTCGGACCGCCGTTCGTATTGCTCGTCCGTCCCCGACGTCCACCGACAGTCTGACGCGCACGTTCTTGTTTTTGCTCCTGCTTCTTCGCAATTAAGTCATCCTGCTCCTGTGTCTTCGCCAGCGCCTCGGATGCTGTCACGTATCCCTTCTGTTTCCAATCATCAACAATTGATAAGAGGAAGTTCTTACTGAAGCGATTGTCTTTTTTGACGACAAGCGCATAGTAGTAGGCGGCATTGACAATCCCGGATGACATTTCATAATCGATGATCAATTGCTGGATCAATTCTTCATCCCGTTCAGACAATGCTTTGACTTTTCGCAACTTCGCGACATAATGCTTCGGATGGGTACTTTCCATCGTTTCCGTCGCTTCAACGTCTCCGACCTCAATCGTGTCGAGTGAGGCGACCTTCGCTTTTTTCTCGCGGCTGAGTTTTTGTTTCGCTGATAACATCATTTGTTTGCAACGTTCCTGTTTCTCAGCATCGGTCATCGGCAAGTATGCTTCGTGACGGAAACGGGCATTCAACAATTCCGCCATCAGCGCTTCGTTCGACTGCGTGACATAGGCAAGTTTTATGAGCAGATGATCAATCGCCTTTGAATAAAATGTCCGTGGTAGAAAACGGTCGGTCTGACGTTTCATCTCTTCTAGATCAAATGAATAATCAAATTCATATACTGCTCGTTCCTGTTTGGCATAGGCTTTCGGCTGATGCGCGGAAGCAAGACCAGCTTTCACATCGAACACTTGGTCAAATCGAACCGTCCGATCAACGATGTTCTTCGGAAGCGGCTCCGTCCGGAATCGATGTTGGAGGGAGCGGAAACGAATTTCACCGACGCGGTAGAATAGCAGACTCGATAACACCCCGTCATTCAAAAAAGTGTTTGGAGCGAGCGGCACCCGGATTTGGTAGATGTAACGATACGCGGCTTGGCGCGCTTCGAACGTCCGGATCAAACCGATGCCTTCTAGCTTGAACAACTCTTCCTTGAATTCATCGACAGAAAAACCGAGTAGTGTTCCGAGTTCCGCATGGGAGATGTATTGGGATTTTGTTTTTCCCGGAATCATCTCGCTCCAAAACGTTTGATAAAGTCCAAGTGCTTTGACGCCGATGATCGGCTGGTACAAATAATATAAAGATTGATAGGCTTCACGGTCGACGACACCATTGCTCATCACTAAGCAAAGATCGGTACCGGAAAGTTCACGTTCTACCATCTGACTCGTCCTTTCCTTAGGGAGAAAAAGAGAGGTACGCTGACCGGACAGACGACCTCTCTTATATCACGTTCAATTTTCACGGTCATTTTCTTGATGTCGCTCCATCAGCTCAGAAAGCTCTTGGAAGAAGACATTGATGTCCTTGAATTGTTTATAGACACTCGCAAAGCGAACGTATGCCACTTCATCGACGGAAGCTAGTTCATTTAACACGAGACGCCCGACCTGCTCACTTGGAATCTCATGCTGAGCTGTCGCTCGTAATGCCTTTTCGACTCGACTGACGACTGTTTCTAACTGTTCAATTGAAATCGGTCGTTTTTCACAGGCACGCACTAGTCCCCGCAAAATTTTATCACGATTGAACTCGTCGCGCGTTCCGTCTTTCTTTACGATGATTAAAGGGGTCTGTTCGACCATTTCGAAAGTCGTAAAGCGATAGCCGCAAGACTCACATTCACGTCTCCTCCGAATCGAACCGAAATCCTGGACCGGTCTTGAGTCCAGTACTTTTGTTCCGTTAAAATTACAGGCTGGACAGCGCATGCCGTACCTCCGTTCACGTGATTTCTTTTGTTCCAATCATTTTTAATCGGTATCCCGCATCAAGTGAGGCATAGATTCGCTCGATGTGTTTTTCGAGATCAGGTCCGAGAAGACTCTCACGATGTAAGAATAGATCGACGGCCGTACGTCCGCCCGCCACCATGATGACGGTCGCGAGTCCGTCGACTTCTTTTAATGTAAAAGCGAGTTCTCCACGTTCCGCGTCAACACGACGCACCGTCCCACCCTCTTGCTTTAAGATATTTTTTAAACCAGCAAACAACATCTCGACCGTTGCTGCGTAATAGTGTGTGCGTAGATTTTCGTTTTTATGTGTATCGGATGTCTCTAGCTGTTTTTGTAAGCGTCCCTTCAGTCCCATGGTCATCCTCTTTTCTTTGTTTCTTCTACTATTAAGAATAACAGACGTCAGACATATTAAAAAGCCCTCGTCTGAACGACGAGGGCTTGACGAATTCGTGTGTGTTGTCAGTTGACGTGCTGGACAGTAGCCGCTGGAACTTGAACTGGTCCCATACCACGTGGAATTTCGACATTTTCACGGATTTTCGCATCGAGCTTTTCAGCAATGTAGTTCGCTGCGATGGCTGGATCGATCCGATCCCCACAAGTAAAGACATCAACCGATGCATACCCGTGCTCTGGAAAACTGTGAATCGTCAAGTGCGATTCAGAGATAATGACGACGCCACTGACGCCGTGTGGTGCAAACTTGTGGAATGCTACTTCTCGTACTTCTGCACCTGCTTGAAGTGCTGCGTCAACGAAAAGTCGTTCAACGAATTCCATGTCGTTCAATTTTTCAGGATTACAATCCCAAAGTTCTGCAATAATGTGTCTTCCCATAGTATCCATTTGTGGATCCCCCCTACATTCAATGGTCTTCAAAGTAGTTGATCACTTACTTTGCGCCTGAGTCGTTCGCACCCACGGGGGAAAGTTAGTCCAGAGAGGTCCTAACCCTTTAAGCTGCGATTGCCAGACCGATTGAAGTTCACGATTTGAATTATAGCGAGTATCAAAAAGATACACAAGGATAAATTTCAAAAATTAATACATTTCTAGAAAAAAACGGGACAGGTCCCGTCGTTACTGGGATCTGCCCGTTGTCATTAATTCAATTCAAGTTCTTTTTCAACCGTTCCCATCGCCTCTAAGTGCGCCGAAACAAGGTGTACGAGGTCGACGACGCGGCAAGAGTAACCCCACTCATTATCGTACCAAGCGAGGACCTTCACTTGACGACCACCCATGACCATCGTCGAGAGTCCATCGACGACCGTCGAACGCTCTTCTCCGTTGAAGTCGATCGAGACGAGCGGTTCCATCGTCATTCCGAGAATACCGTCAAGCGCACCGTCCGCTGCTTTCGTGAACGCTTCGTTCACTTCAGCAACCGTCGTATCGCGACTAACTTCGACGACGAGATCGACGAGTGAGACGTTCGGTGTCGGAACACGAAGCGCGAGTCCATTCAATTTCCCTTCCAAGTGTGGCAAGACGAGTGCGATTGCCTTTGCTGCACCTGTCGATGTTGGAATGATGGATGATCCACATGCGCGGGCGCGTCGTAAATCCTTATGCGGATTGTCAATATTATTTTGATCGTTCGTAAACGCATGAACCGTCGTCACGAGACCGGATTCGATTCCGAATGCCCGGTCGATGACTTGCACGACAGGTGCGAGACAGTTCGTCGTACACGATGCGTTCGAGACGATAGCATCTGTTTCATGATCATACATGTCGTCATTGACACCCATGACGATCGTTCGGACATCCCCTTTAGCAGGTGCCGTGATGACGACCTTTTTTGCGCCTGCCACTAAATGCTTCGCAGCACCCGTATCTGAGTTGAACTTTCCTGTCGCTTCGACGACGATATCGATGCCGAGTTCCCCCCACGGCAATAGCTCAGGATTGCGTTCACTGACGATTTGAATTTGTCTTCCGTCAACCATCAACGCCCCATCGATGATGTCGACCGGATAATTGAATTTCCCATGTACCGTGTCGTATTTAATTAAATGTGCGAGTGTTTCAACTGGATAACTTGCATTGATTGCTACGACTTCGCTTTTCCCCTCAGCGATCAGACGTCGAAAGACCATTCGACCAATTCGACCAAAACCATTGACTGCCACCTTGACTCCCATGTGCGGATCCCCCTTCAATGTGACGGATGTAGCTCCGTTTACAGATAGAACTATATCATGAAATGTAAGCGATTTCATTATGTTCTCTAAAAAAAGTGAGAGAAGATGGAAACTTCTCTCACTTCACACTTTTTATGTGTCACTCTCATGATTGCCGGTGTCATATAACGCTAACCATTTATCGATTTGCTGATATAACGAATCAAGACTCCCATCATTGAAGAACACATCATCCGCGAGCTCTTTTTTCTGTTCAATGCTAAGTTGCGAATGAATACGTGCATATGCTTCTGCTTCCGATAGATCATTACGTTGCATCAATCGTCTTAACTGCATATCTTCTGGGCAATAAACGACTACGACACGGTCGAACAGCGTCCGCCAATCGCCTTCAAGTAATAACGGAATATCAAATACGACGAGCGAATGTCCTGAACGTTCATAGGCATCTGCTTCATTAAGCATCTGTCGTCGAATACTCGGATGCATCAACTGATTCAGCTGTTGTCGTTTTTCGCTATCCTGAAAAATGATTTGTCCGAGTTTCGGACGGACGAGACGTTCCTCCTCGAATGCTTCCGGGAAAGCCAACTTGACCGCCTCATATGCTCGCCCTCCTGGCTCAACGACTTCTCGCGCAACGAGATCCGCATCGATGACCGCTATTCCTTTTTGCTTCAGATAGCTAGAAACCGTACTTTTACCGGTAGCGATACTGCCCGTCAGACCAACCCTCATAAGGCGACCTGTTGGCATGTCGGACAGAAGTGCGTTCCTCGTCCGCCGACTTTAATTTTTTCAATGGCAGTACCGCAACGGGAACACGGTTCGCCCTTTTGACCGTATACCGCGAGTTGAAGCTGAAACTCACCTTTTCCGGAAGGTGAGACATAACTTCGGATCGTACTTCCCCCTGCTTCTACCGCTTGTCGTAAGACGTCGACACCGGCTTGATGAATACGTGAGATATCATCAAGCGTCAAGGCACCAGCCTTCGTCAATGGATGGACGCGTGCCGCATGAAGGGTCTCATCGACATAGATGTTACCGAGACCAAGGAAGATGGACTGATCCAGCAATGCCGTTTTGATTGGACTTCTTTTTTTACGAATTAAATTCTCTGCTAACACTTCTGCTGTGAACTCCGGATCAAACGGTTCACGCTCCAGCTGTGCCAGTGGAGCAGTCTGCATCGCTGTTTCCTTATCACGCAATTCCATCGTTCCGAACTTCCGGACATCATTGTAATGCAGCTCCGAACCATCCGTGAATCGGAAGACGACATGGGTATGTTTATCCCGCTCGACCGGTTGTGGATACGGGAAGTACTTCCCTTCCATCCGCAAATGGCTGACGAGATAAAAACGATCAAAATCAAAGAGTAGGAACTTACCGCGACGTTCGACGCGTTCGATCCGTTCTTGATGTAAGGCATCTGCAAATGGTGCCACTTCCATCCCCCGAATCATTTTCGGGTGGTAGACTTTGACGGAAGAGACTGTTTTTCCAGAGACCGAACGTTCTAAACTGCGGCGAACGGTCTCGACTTCAGGTAATTCAGGCACGTCTATTCCTCCTTGCTTACTTCGTTTCGTACCACGTATGTCCTGCGCCCCCATCGACGCGTAACGGTACGGATAGTTCGACGGTCTGCTCCATCGCTTGTTTGACAAGCGCTTGTAAGGCTTCAAGTTCTTCGTCCGGTGCTTCAAAAATCAATTCATCGTGTACTTGTAGTAACAAACGTGCTTTTAGATCCGATGCTTGTAAGGCAGCATGCACATCAAGCATCGCTTTTTTAATGATATCCGCAGCCGAACCTTGAATCGGCGTATTGATCGCCGTACGTTCCGCAAAACCGCGTAAGTTGAAGTTTTTCGAATTGATATCCGGAATATTACGGCGGCGGTTCATCAACGTTTCTACGAATCCATTCGCTCGTGCCGTCTCGATCGCCGTATCCATGAACTGTTTGATTTGCGGGAACAGCTCGAAATAACGATCGATGAACGATTGTGCTTCCTTCCGCGTGATGTTCAAGTTTTGTGACAGTCCATAATCGCTGATTCCGTAAATGATGCCGAAGTTGACGGCTTTCGCCTGACGACGCATGTTTCCTGTGACATCCTCCGGTTCGACACCAAAGACACTACTTGCCGTTTGGGTATGGATGTCCTCATCATGTAAGAACGCATCGACAAGCGTCTGATCCTGCGACATATCGGCCATGACACGTAATTCGATTTGTGAATAATCGGCAGCGTACAGTGACCAGCCTGCTTCACTTGGAACGAAGGCTTTTCGAATCTTCCGTCCTTCTTCAATCCGAATCGGGATATTCTGAAGGTTCGGATTGACCGAACTTAAACGGCCTGTCTGGGCAATCGTCTGAGCAAAACGGGTATGAATCTTTCCGTCTTCCTTGATGACTTTTTGTAAGCCTTCGACATACGTCGACTGTAATTTTTGGAGCTCCCGATATAACATGATGTGATCAATGACCGGATGCAACGGACGCAGTTTTTCAAGAACGTCTGCGGCAGTCGAATAGCCGGTCTTTGTTTTTTTGAAGGCTGGTAGTTCGAGTTTTTCAAACAGAATCACACCGAGTTGTTTCGGTGAATTGATATTGAACGACTCACCTGCAGCTTCAAAGACCAACGTTTCAAGTTCTGTAAGACGCCCGGCAAGATCCGCTTGCATCGATTGGAGCGTCGCGACGTCGACACGAATCCCAGTCCACTCCATCTCAGCAAGGACACCTGATAGCGGACGTTCCAGTGTTTCATACAGCTCATATTGCTGATTCGCCTTCAACTCTTCCCGGACTTTCGGGAACAATAATTCGATCATCCGTGCCTTCTCTGCAAGATAAGGGTGTAATACGTCATCCGCTGGGGCTAGACGTTTTGCTCCCTTGCCGAGGACCGCTTCTTCGTTCGGTGCCATCAATGCATAATGACCAGCAATTGAAGCGAGCGTCGTGCCGCCACTTAAATTCAATAAGTAACCAGCTAATAACAAATCCTCATAACCGTTTAAGGTTAAGGCATGCTTACGCAATGCGAATGCGACTTGTTTGGCATCGAGACAAATCTTCCGATGTTCTGACTCGATCCATTGGCGGAATGCCGGATCCTCAACGAGCGTTGGAGCAGCAACATAGATCGTGTCAGGCGTCGCAATCGCAAACCCGATGATGTCTTCTTCCATGTAATCCTCTCGAAGCTGTTCAGCGAGCAATACCGCATCGGTGACGTCTTCAGGAAGTGACGTAATCGTCACGACGTTCAACTGCTCTTTATCCTCTTCTTTGACGACAGGGGCGAATCGATTCGTCAACGACTTGAAGCCGAGCGACTGGAACAACGAATAAGGAACTTGGGTATCAACGTCCCGAATTTGCAAATCCTCTAGCGTCGTCTCAAGCGGGACATCGACTTTAATTGTCGCGAGTTCTTTCGATAGTCGTGCTAGCTCTTCGTTCGCGATGACTTTTTCCTTTTGCTTCCCTTTTAAGTCCTCGACGTGCTCATACAGTCCTTCGACAGAACCATATGCCGAAATCAGTTTAACCGCCGTCTTTTCACCAATTCCAGGAATCCCTGGAATATTATCCGACTTATCCCCCATTAACCCCTTCAGGTCAATCATTTGAATCGGCTTTAGACCACCATACGTCTCAGCGAACAGTTCCTCAGTCATGCACTGGACGTCCGTAATCCCACGCTTCGTGATCAAGACTTCGATCTTATCCGTGACAAGTTGAAGTAAATCTTTATCTCCAGTGACGATCCGCGTCCGATCCGTCGGCATCGTTCGTGCGAGCGTACCAATCAAATCATCTGCCTCATAGCGATGGAGTTCCATCATTTGAATACCGAGCGCTTCACAGATATCCCGGACGATCGGGAATTGCTCACGTAGTTCGGACGGTGTCTTTTCCCGACTTCCCTTATACTCCTGATAGACATCATGACGGAACGTTTCACTCGAAGCATCAAAGGCAACGAGCATATGGGTCGGTTGTTCTTCCTCGAGCAACTTCAATAACATCATCGTAAAGCCATAAGCTGCGTTCGTATTTCGTCCTTGCGCATCCGTCATTGGTGGTAAGGCGAAAAACGCCCGATAGGTCAACGAGTTCCCATCAATCAATAGCAATTTATTTTCCATCATCTACGCCCCTTTAATCGATTTTCTGTTCCTATTGTATCACTCTACACACATTTGTTCGCTAAAAATGACCAAAAAAAGACGATTGACTCACGGAGAGTCAACCGCCAAGGGCATGACGACATGGGAGCTGATCCAGTCGCCATACAGATGATGAAGAAGGTACTTTCATCATAAGATACGTCTATTAAGGAAATGTGAATCCACTGTGAAATTCAGCCATGTTTTGGTAAACGAATCGTAAACGTCGTTCCTTTCTGTTCTTCTGAAGCGACTTCGATTTCACCGTGGTGTAGGTCGACGATATGTTTGACGATGGCTAGTCCGAGACCCGTTCCCCCGGAATTACGGCTTCGTGCCTTATCGACGCGATAGAAACGTTCGAAGATCCGTTGGGTTTCTTTCGGATGAATGCCAATTCCGTCATCTTTGATGATGAGCTGGACAGACTCTTCTCCATCCTCAAGCTGAATCCAGACGTTGCCACCGTTCGGCGTATAATTCAGCGCATTCGCAACCAAGTTGACGACGACCTGTTTTAATCGATTCAGATCTGCCCGAATGAAGACTTCTTCTTCCGTTTCGATATGAATCGTCATCTCTTGTTCTGTTGCTCGTCGGTGCAGGAGTGCTGCAGTTTCCCGAACGAGACTCGTCACATCAACGATTGCGGTCTCGAGCTGATAGTTATCTTGTTCTAAACGAGAAAGCTCGAGCAAGTCTTCCACCAATGTTTGCATCCGTTCCGATTCATCGTGGATGATCCGTAAGAACTGCTCTCGGATTTCCGGAACATCTTGTGCACCATCGAGTAACGTTTCCGCAAATCCTTTAATGGACGTCAATGGTGTCTTTAATTCGTGGCTGACATTCGCAACGAAATCTTTACGCATCTGTTCCAGCTTTTTGATTTCCGTGATGTCGTTAAAGACTACAGTCGTTCCCTGCACTCGACCGTTCTTATCAAAAATCGGAGCAGCACTGACCATGAACGTCCGACTGTTGATGCCAAATCGGACACTCGATTGTTTCCGGTTCGGTTTTTCCGTCAGATAGACATCTTCAATCACCTGGCTCATCTTTTCGTTTGGAAGTACACGATAGTACAGCTTCCCGCTAGACGGTTCATGAATGTTGAACATTTCTCGGTACGTTCGGTTGACGAGTAGGACGTAGCCCTTCTCATCAATCAGCATGAGACCAGCTCCCATGTACTCGATCAAGGATTCGAGACGTGCCCGTTGCATCGCTTCACCAGACGATGCGTTCTCGAGATTGCGCGCTAATAGATTGATGGAGCGCCCTAAATCGCGTGATTCATCGGGTGCCGATAATTCATAGACACGGGACTTGTAATTTCCATGCGATAGTTCGTGCAGGACATCGGTTGCCTCCGCGATTGGTCGAAGGAATCGTTTCGTCGAACGGTAAATCGTCAAGAAGATAACCAATAACGACGCAACGAGAGAAAGGATGATGACCGTCCAAATCCGTGAATAAATGACGTTCAAGTCTTTTGCATAACGAATGAAACTGACATACACCTCACCGCCGTCCGCTGTCGGAACAGGCTTCGTAAATTGAACGACACTATCATCTGTTTTCGATTCAAACGTCCCTTCATCAGGAATCGCTGAAAAATTGAGGGTCGCGACTTTCAGTTTCGTCACATCAACCGGTGTACCGGCAATGATCTCACCCCGACCATTGAATAAAATCATGTCGAAGTTCGATTCAGCGTACAATTGATTCACGTACTGGGCCATCTCAGAAAGATCACGTCCTTGTAAGATCGTCTCAACAAGAGAAGTCTCATCCATCAATTTTTCTTTTTCATTTTGGACATAGAACTCCTTGAAGGATTGTCCAAGTAAGAAACCGAGTGCAATCAGCACGAGACTGATGAACGAAAACATTTTAAAGATAAATCGCTTGCGATACTTACTCATTCCGATTTCGGCTCCTCCATCTTATACCCGAGACCACGAATTGTTTTGATGTAAATCGGTTTTTTCGTATTCGGCTCGATTTTTTCACGGACATGACTAATATGCACATCCACGATTCGTGTATCGCCGACGAAATCATAGTTCCAGATTGCGGATAACAGTTGATCTCGTGTCAGGACACGTCCCTTATTTTTAGCAAGGTATACGAGCAGTTCGAATTCTTTAGGTGTTAGTTCAAGACGCTCTTCTGCTTTGAAAGCTTCATAGTTATCTGGAACGATTTTGACATCACCAATCAGAATCGTCCCATCCGTCACTTCTTCCGAAGGGGTTGTCTGATGACTCATTCGTCGTAAAATTGCTTTCACACGGGCGACGACTTCACGTGGGCTAAATGGTTTTGTCAGATAATCGTCCGCACCGAGTTCAAGACCAAGGACTTTATCGAACTCATCATCCTTTGCTGTCAGCATCAGGATCGGCGTATTGATTTTCTGTTGGCGTAGCCGTTTACATACTTCCAGACCATCGAGTTCCGGCAACATGAGATCTAGTACAATCAATGCGGCATCTTGCTTTTCCGCTAATTTTAAACCTGACATCCCATCATGTGCCGTTTCGACGACGAAACCAGCCTGTTCTAGATTAAACTTCAATAGTGTTGCGATCGACAATTCATCATCTACCACGATAATTTTATCTTTCAAACCTTGCATCCCCCTCAAGTTTCGTTCTTTCGAATGAGGAATTCCGTGGAATCCGCTTCGTCTGTCTTCATCTTACCGACTTTCACAGGAAAATCACAAATCTTTCTGCTGTTTCTTTACATAATCTTTAAAGGAGATGCCGAATCCAACTAGATCGTTCGTGTAAAAGCTAATAAAACGGGGAATCAATACATATCGTTAATTGTAGGAGGTAGAATGTATGGAATGGAATCATCCCCTTTTTGCAGCCATTACGGCATGGTTTATCGCTCAAGCAGCGAAGCTTGTCACAAGTTTGGTACGGACACGAAAGTTCGACCTGGAAATCATGTTTGCTTCTGGTGGTATGCCTAGTTCACATAGTTCGACTGTCGTCGCTCTAGCCGTTGTCATCGGTTTTCAGGAGGGGTTCTCATCATCGATTTTCGCACTGGCCGTCATCTTTGCGACGATCATCATGTATGATGCGACAGGTGTCCGGCAAGCTGTCGGTGTTCAGGCAAAACTACTCAATGATTATTTTAAAGGGATTCGCCATGAGACTCCTCTCCTGAATGAGCTCGTTGGTCATACCGAGTTTCAAGTGTTCGTTGGTCTCCTGCTCGGGCTAGCCGTCGGTCTTCTATGGCCCGTCTTGTTCTTTTAATTGATGTACAACAGCCCATCCAAAAATCGGATGGGCTGTTTGCGTATCAGATAGCTTATGGTTTTAAGACGACCTTGATACATCCATCTGTCCGATCATTGAATGTCTGATAGGCAGACGCAGCATCATCAAGTGCGACTCGGTGTGTTACGATATCCGTCGGATCAAATTCCTTGTTGATGATTTTCTGGAACAGTTCCGGCATTAAATGGACGACTGGTGCTTGTCCCATTTTCAGCGTAATATTTCGGGTAAAGAAATCGCCAAGCGGGAACTGATTATATTTCTTAGCATAGACGCCCGTCAACTGTACAGTACCAAATTTCCGGACAGCATCCTTTGCAATATCAATGGCACTCAACGTTCCACCTTGCAGACCAATCTTTTGTTCAATTTTTTCTACAGGTGACATCTTCCCATCAAAACCGACACAATCAATGACGACGTCTGCCCCACCCTGTGTCAGCTCTTTAATATACGCACCACTTTCTGCGTGATCTGAGAAATTCACTGTCTCGACTTTATTCGTGACTTTGGCATAATTTAATCGATACACTTGATCATCCACCGCAATAACTCGCTTTGCACCTTGCAACCATGCAAATTTTTGTGTCATTAGTCCAACTGGTCCTGATCCGAGTACGACGACCGTATCTCCTTTTTTCACACCCGCATGCAAGACGCTCCAATACGCCGTAGGTAAAACGTCAGATAAGAACAATAATGCCTCATCTTCCAGTTCACACGATTCAGGAATCACAAGTGGCATGAAATTTCCGAACGGAACTTTTAAATATTCCGCCTGACCACCGGGATGTCCACCAAACTCTTCTGTAAAACCGAAGTACCCACCTGTATCAACATGGGGATTTCCGTTCGAGTTATCACATTGGCTCTCCATATCATGTTCACAAAAGAAACAGTGACCACAAGCAACGTTAAACGGTAACACGACGCGGTCTCCTCGCTTGACTTTCGTCACGCCTGGTCCCACTTCTTCAACGATGCCCATCGGTTCATGACCAATGACATAGTCTTTGTGAGCCGGCATATTCCCCTGATAGATGTGTAGATCCGAACCACAAATGGCAGTCGATGTGATTTTTACGATGATGTCATCGTTTTTTTCAATCGATGGATCCTTTACTTGCTTGACTTGGACATCTTTTGTTCCTTGGTACGTTACGGCGCGCATGTAAAATCCCCCTTAGTGGAATAGAATGACGTACCTTTGTCCTTACCCTAATATCAGCATTTTCTCTACATGTTTATTGAAATTGGAACTTTTCTCCTATGTGTATCGTATGCTATGAAATAAGACATTCTACGCAATTAGCACAGGAATGAAAGGAGGCACTCGCGTGACACGCTGTACTGTTTGTCGTCAAAATTGGTCTGCTTGAACAATCTATCGATTAATCTGGTCTGCTCATGGATTAACTTGTCCACACTGTCAGAATCCGCAGCACCTACATATGGAGCATCAAGGTCACTTCCTCCGGATTGGTTATTTGGTTCCTTGGCTGACGTTCCTTCTTATACTAGTCTGTCCTTGGTATGCTAAGTTATCGCACTATGCTTCTCCTCATCGGTTATGACGAGACAAAAAAGACGAACTTGTCGAAAGTGACAAGTTCGTCTTTTTTAAATTCAGGATTTTAATAAGTCGAGTACAGAGCGGACAGTAGATGCAGAGCGATTCAAAGCCTCTTGCTCTTCAGTCGTCAGTTCGAGTTCATAGATATGCTCGACACCGTTTCCGCCGAGAATGACAGGTACACCGAAATACATATCGTCATATCCGTATTCACCTTCGAGGTAAGCGATTGCCGGAAGAATACGTCGCTGGTCCTTCAAGATCGCTTCGACCATCTCAGCGATTGCTGCTGCTGGCGCATAATAAGCAGAGCCGTTTCCGAGTAACTGAACGATTTCACCGCCCCCTTTACGGGTTCGATTTACAATCGCATCCAGTCGTTCTTTCGATACGAGCTTCTCGATTGGGATTCCTCCCGCCTGAGAATAGCGCAGTAGCGGCACCATGTCATCCCCGTGTCCTCCGAGTACGAATCCCGATACATCCTTTACAGAAACGTTCAGTTCCTCTGCTAAGAAAGTCCGGAAGCGTGCCGTGTCGAGGACACCGGATTGACCGATGACACGCTCTTTTGGAAAACCAGATGCTCGATAGACCGTATACGTCATCGCATCGACAGGGTTCGTCAGAACGATGATGATCGATTCCGGCGCATGCGCGACGACTTCCTTCGTCACAGCTGTCATGACGGCAGCATTCGTACTTACGAGATCTTCGCGGCTCATGCCTGGCTTCCGAGCGATACCGGCAGTGATGACGACGATATCTGCACCTTTAATGTCTGCATAATCCGATGTCCCTTTTACCGAAGCATCAAACCCGAGGATCGGCGCTGCTTCTTGCATATCGAGCGCCTTTCCTTTCGTCGGATTCTCTTGCTCTGGTCGGTCGACGAGGACGACATCACCTAGCTCTTGCTGGGCAAGATAGAGTGCCGTCGTCGCTCCTGTAAAACCACTTCCTATGACTGCGATCTTCTTCCGTCTGTTCATCGACTCATTCCTCCTGATCGGATTACATGTTTTTGATGAGTTCGTCCGCGAATTCAGAACACTTCACTTCAGTCGCACCGTCCATGAGACGCGCGAAGTCGTATGTGACGACTTTCGTTTCAATCGATGTTTCCATCGATTTGATGATGAGATCTGCCGCTTCGTTCCAGCCGAGGTGACGGAACATCATTTCGCCTGACAAGATGACAGATGATGGGTTTACTTTATCAAGTCCAGCGTATTTCGGTGCTGTACCGTGAGTTGCTTCAAAGATTGCGTGACCTGTCATGTAGTTGATGTTTGCTCCAGGTGCGATTCCGATACCACCGACTTGTGCAGCAAGTGCATCCGAAATGTAGTCACCGTTCAAGTTCATTGTTGCAACGACATCAAACTCTTTTGGACGAGTCAAGATTTGTTGTAAGAAGATATCAGCGATTGAATCTTTTACGATCAACTTACCAGCAGCTTCTGCGTCTGCTTGTGCTTTGTTGGCAGCATCTGTTCCTTCTTCTTCCTTGATGCGATCGTACTGGTTCCAAGTGAAGACGTGCTCTGCGTATTCACGCTCAGCAAGTTCATAGCCCCAGTTTTTGAAAGCACCCTCAGTGAACTTCATGATGTTTCCTTTATGAACGAGCGTCAATGAAGCACGTTTGTTTTCGAGTGCGTATTCGATTGCTGCACGAACAAGGCGTTCTGTTCCCTCTTTTGAAATCGGTTTGATTCCAAGACCAGATGTCTCAGGGAAGCGGATTTTATTGACACCCATTTCGTTTTGAAGGAACTCAAGTAGTTTTGCAGCGCCTTCGCTGCCTTCTGCGTATTCGATTCCTGCGTAGATGTCTTCAGTATTTTCACGGAAGATGACCATGTCTGTATCTTCTGGGCGTTTAACCGGTGAAGGAACACCTGTGAAGTAACGAACTGGACGAAGACATGTGTACAAATCAAGCTCTTGACGTAGAGCAACGTTCAACGAACGGATTCCGCCGCCGACTGGTGTCGTAAGTGGTCCTTTGATTGCGATGATGTGCTCACGGATGAGATCGAGTGTCTCTTCTGGTAACCAGTTGCCTGTTTTATTGAATGCTTTTTCACCAGCGTAGACTTCTTTCCATTCGATTTTCTTCTCACCGTTGTATGCTTTTTCAACTGCTGCATCAAACACACGTACAGCTGCGTTCCAGATGTCCGGTCCTGTTCCGTCACCAATGATGAACGGAATGATTGGAGCGTTTGGAACTTGAAGTGTACCGTTAGTTACTGTGATGTTTTCGCCTTGAAGTGTAGCCATGTCTAAAATCCCCCTTAAGTAATTGTAATCTACATCAAAAATCAGGAGAGGATTGCTCCTCCCCGTCCTTTTAACGTTCTTCGATGGACACGTATGTCCGGTGCGTTTCACCCGTGTAGTCTGCACGCGGGCGAATCAGACGGTTATCGCTATACTGCTCTAAAATGTGCGCCAACCAACCTGACATCCGACTTACTGCAAAGATTGGAGTGAATAGTTCTGTATCAAGTCCAAGTGCATGGTACGTAGAAGCGGAATAGAAATCAACATTTGGTTTCAATCCTTTTTCCGATTGGACGATTTCGTCGATCTTAACTGACATCTCATACCATTTCGGCTCCCCGATTTGAGCAGTCAGCTGACGGCTCATTTCTTGAAGATGCTTCGCACGTGGGTCGCCGTCCTTGTAGACACGGTGACCGAAGCCCATGATTTTTTGCTTGTTCTCAAGTTTATTATGAACATACTCGTCAACCTTTTCAACCGAATCAATTTCTAACAACATCTTCATGACAGCTTCGTTCGCGCCACCGTGAAGTGGTCCTTTTAACGCGCCCATCGCTGCCGTCACACCTGAGTAGACGTCAGAGAGTGTCGCGACACAAACGCGTGCCGTGAACGTCGAAGCGTTCAACTCGTGATCAGCGTGAAGAACGAGCGCTTGGTTGAAGGCTTTTTCTGCAACTTCCGTTGGCTCCTCACCCGTCAACATGAACAAGAAGTTTCCTGCGTATGATAGACCTGCTTTAGGTGCAATCGGCTCTTTTCCTTTTTTGATACGGGCGTAAGCTGTGACGAGTGTTGCGATTTGTGCCTGTAATTTGATGGCTTTAGCGTAATTCGCCTCAGTCGACATATCTTCTGATGTCTCATCGTAAAGCGCGAGTTGAGAAAGCGCTGTTCGAATCGTCGCCATCGCATTCGCCGACTTCGGTGCTGCCTTCATCGTTTCAAGAACGGCAGTCGCAACCGTTGCTTCGGAAATGAGTGCTTCCGATAGTTGCTTCAATTCCTCTTCTTTTGGTAGACGGTCGTTCCACAATAAGAAGACGACTTCCTCAAATGAGGCGTGCTCCGCCAAATCATCAATCGTATAACCGCCATACGTCAATTGACCATCGATGATCGAACTGATTTTCGATGAAGTCGCGACGATTCCTTCTAAACCTTTAGTTTGCGTCATGACAATAATCCCCCTTTTTTTCCCCAGAAATTTAAAACGCTTTCATTTCCGTATTGAAAAAAAGACGTCCACTCAAGAGTCGTTCCCCATGCTTGTAGCGCTGTACTCTTGAATAGACCATCTTGTTTCTGCTCTTAGTATAAACAAAATTACCCAAAAAGTGAATGAACTTGCATACTATTATCAAAAAATTAATTCAGTTACTTTGCTGATTCGGCTCATCCTGTGAACGCTTTTGCGATGACATCCCACATTCCGATGACGAGCGCCGCGATTCCAGCACCAATCAGTGGACCAACAGGTACTCCCCGGAAGAGCCCGACGGCGAGAATCGTTCCAGCTAGCAAGGCTGTCGTCACGAGTGGATCTTCTTTCATCAGTCCAACACCGTGTGCTGCGACGATTGCAACAAAGATTCCTGATAGAAATGAGATGATGCCGATATGTCCCCGAATGCTTTGGAGCAACTCCTTAAAGCCTATATCCCCTGCTGCAATCGGTACAAGAATTGCTGCTGTGATCAATGTGACGCCCCACGTGATTCCTTTTGCCTGTAAGGAAGGAAACAGTCTACCATCCAGCCCGATTGCCTTAATGATCAATAGGAAGGCTGCAGCGATGATCAATGATTTATTTTGTGCGATGACCCCGATGAAGACGAGGGCAATCAAAAAAAGATAAGCTTCCATACGTCCTCCTCATACAAAAAAAAGACGGACATGACCTAAGTCACGTCCGTCATGAATGGATTATGCGTTATATAGTTTACCTGTCAATGGATCGATTGAGATCATTTGACCGTCTTTGAAGACTGTCAATGCATCTTCGACACCAACGATGACTGGTTTACCGAGTGATGGTCCAACGATTCCAGCGTGGCTT